>NZ_CAXATZ010000005.1:0-121322 GCF_963971605.1 uncultured Xanthomarina sp. | reverse complement strand
CAGGAGAGGCTTAAAATAAGACTTCAAGAATGAAGCAAAAGGTTGCTCGAAATTCATTTTCAGCAACCTCCCATTCCATTAAATTTTGGACCAACAGGAGAGGCTTAAAATAAGACTGATTATACAAGAACCAAAACACCCCAAGGAATTTAATTCTTTGGGGTGTTTTGGTGTTTAAATTTAATCTATTTTTAAATATAGTCTAACAGGCTTCTTTTTTGTTTAAACAATAATCCAATGCTCCTGAAGGGCATTTTTTAATTTGATTGATAATTTTTTTTGTAGAAGCACCATCCAGGTCTATCCAAGGGATTACAGAATCTCTAAATACGTTTGAAAGTTCTTTGGCACAACGTTCTGCATGGATGCAAACACGAGGATTGTAGGTCACAGTAATATCTTTATTACTGAAAACATTTGGGTTATTTGTTTCCATAAGTAGATCATTTTTGGGGCTATGATACTAAATTAAATGTAAATAACTATAAATTTTAAAACACATTTATACGATTAAATGTATGAAAAATTCGATTAAAAACAACTTAAAAACAATTTATTCGATGAAATGCAGCTCTTTTTTTAATTGAATTCTGAAGTAAAATGAAACTTTATGTTTGGATATTTCTGTTGTGTCATTTGTAAAGAAAAGGGTGAGTCGGCCAAAAAAACCAGTTGATTTTGCTTGTCTTTTGCTAAAAAACGTTGTTTGACTCTCAAAAACTCCTTGTATTCTTCGCTTTTGGGATCTTTGGCCTCTACCCAACAAGCTTTGTGCACATTTAAATTTTCATAGGTACATTTGGCACCATATTCATGTTCCAGACGGTATTGGATCACTTCGTATTGAAGCGCTCCAACGGTTCCAATAACTTTCCTTCCATTTAATTCCAAAGTGAATAATTGGGCAACACCTTCATCCATTAACTGGTCTATACCTTTGTATAATTGTTTCGATTTTAAAGGATCTGCATTGTTAATATACCTAAAATGTTCAGGAGAAAAACTTGGAACCCCTTTGTAATTAATCACTTCGCCTTCAGTTAGGGTGTCGCCAATCTTGAAATTTCCTGTGTCGTGCAATCCAACAATATCTCCAGGATAGGAGACATCAACAATTTCCTTTTTTTCAGCAAAAAAAGCATTCGGACTGGAAAATTTAAGGTTTTTACCATGTCTTACATGAAGATAAGGCGTGTTCCTTTTAAATTTTCCTGAAACAATTTTTATAAATGCTAAACGGTCTCTGTGGTTGGGATCCATATTGGCATGGATTTTAAATACAAACCCTGAAAATTTTTCTTCTTCTGGTTTTACCAGTCGCTCTTCGCTTTGTTTTGGTCTTGGTCTTGGAGCAATTTCTACGAAACAATCTAAAAGTTCCCGAACCCCAAAGTTGTTTAAAGCTGAACCAAAAAAGACTGGCTGCAATTGGCCATTAAGATACTCTTCTTTATTGAATGTAGGATATATACCTTCTACCAATTCTATTTCTTCACGAAGTGTATTGGCAGCCTTGTCGCCAACTAGTTTGTTTAATTCTGGAGACTGCAAATCGGAAATCTCAATGGTTTCTTCAATGTTTTTTCTGCTGTCACCACTAAAGAGATTGATGTTGCCTTCCCACAAATTATAAATACCTTTAAAATCGTAACCCATCCCAATAGGAAAACTTAAAGGAACCACATGCAATCCAAGTTTTTGCTCAATTTCATCCAAAAGATCGAAGGCGTCTTTTCCTTCACGATCCATTTTATTGATAAAAACTATCATTGGGATGTTTCTCATTCTACAGACTTCAACCAATTTTTCAGTTTGTTCCTCAACCCCTTTTGCAACGTCAATAACTACAATTACGCTATCCACTGCAGTTAGCGTTCTAAACGTATCTTCAGCAAAATCCTTATGTCCAGGCGTATCCAAGATATTGATTTTTACATCGTTATATTCAAAGGCAAGTACAGATGTAGCCACAGATATTCCACGTTGCCGTTCAATCTCCATAAAATCGCTGGTTGCACCTTTTTTTATTTTGTTGCTTTTTACGGCTCCAGCTTCCTGGATCGCACCACCAAAAAGTAGTAATTTTTCGGTAAGAGTGGTTTTTCCAGCATCAGGATGCGAAATAATACCAAAAGTACGTCGTCTGTTAATTTCCTTTATAAAACTCATAATATTGTTGCAAATGGGTTGCAAAGATAGGATTATTCAACACAAATTAAATGAATGTTTTCACAGCTTTTTTATTTTATGAAAAGTTTCACGTATTTTTATTGTTTTGATTGGTATTTTTACACGATGATTGAAGAACAGGTAATTTTAGTAAACGAAAACGATGAACAAATAGGTTTGATGCCAAAAATGGAGGCACACGAAAAAGCCTTGTTGCATCGTGCATTTTCAGTATTTGTTTTTAACGATAAAAACGAATTGATGCTACAGCAACGTGCGGCACATAAATACCATTCCCCTAAACTCTGGACCAATACCTGTTGTAGCCACCAACGCGCTGGTGAAAGTAACGTAGAAGCTGGAAAGCGTCGTTTGCAGGAAGAAATGGGTTTTGTTACAGAACTGGAAGAATCCATTTCGTTTATTTACAAAGCCCCTTTTGACAATGGCTTGACAGAGCACGAATACGATCATATTTTAATAGGAAAGTACCAAAAAGCACCTAACATCAATCCAGAGGAAGTTTTGGATTGGAAATGGATGTCTTTGGAGGCTGTAAAATCTGATATGAGCCTGAAACCTGAATTATATACTGAATGGTTTAAAATTATATTCGAAAAATTCTACGAACACATAAATATTACTGAAAAATGAAAGTAACCGTAAGTAGAAAAGCTCATTTTAATGCAGCCCATAGGTTGTATAGAAAAGATTGGAGCAACGACAAAAACAATGCTGTATTTGGTAAGTGCAACAACCCTAACTATCATGGCCACAATTACGAACTGATAGTAAGCGTAACAGGCGAAATTGACAAAGAAACAGGCTATGTTATTGATATGAAAGTTTTAAAAGAACTTATTAGGGAAGAGGTGGAAGACGCTTTCGATCATAAAAATTTAAACGAAGACGTTGAAGATTTTAAAGACCTGAATCCAACTGCTGAAAACATTGTGGTTGTTATTTACAACAAATTAAAACCAAAACTGGAACCAAAACTAAAACTAGAAGTAACCCTTTTTGAAACGCCTCGTAATTTTGTAAGTTATTCTGGAGCATAAACGTTCTTTAAGTTATTATATTCCTGCACGTACATTTTTTTGTTTAACACACTATGAAAGCCAACTTGTATCCTATAAAATTTCATCCCATCTTAAAAGATAAACTTTGGGGAGGGGACAAACTTAAAACCTTACTTAATAAAGACTGCCATTTGCCGAACATTGGCGAAAGTTGGGAAATAAGCGATGTTGAAGGAGATACATCTTTGGTAGCCAATGGGAGTTTGGAAAACCAATCCTTAAAACATTTGCTAAGTACATATAAAGGAGATTTAATTGGCGAAAAAAATTACAAGCAGTTTGGAAACACCTTTCCTTTACTTATTAAGTTTATAGATGCCAAAGAAGATTTATCCATTCAATTGCATCCTAATGACGAATTAGCAGCCAAACGTCATAATTCTTTTGGAAAAACTGAAATGTGGTATGTCATGCAAGCCGATCCAGGTTCTAATTTAATTGTAGGTTTTAATCAAGAAATGACTTCAGAAACCTATTTGAAACATCTTAATGAAAAAACGCTGCCCAGCATTTTAAATTTTGATGAAGTAAATACTGGCGATGCTTATTTTATAGATGTGGGAAGAATCCATGCCATTGGAGCTGGCGTATTGTTGGCAGAAATCCAGCAAACCAGTGATATAACCTATCGTGTGTATGACTGGGATCGTTTGGACGATAAAGGACAGTCTCGGGAATTGCATAACGATCTAGCCATTGACGCCTTTAACTTTAACATGCCAGATAATTTTAGGGTAGCTTACAGTAAAGCAGAGAACCAATCCAATAATATGGTTAGTTGCCCATACTTTACCACTAATTATTTAAAAATTACAAAACCAATAAAAATTGAAAATCTATACGACTCTTTCATGATTTATATGTGTGTAGCTGGAGAAGCCACCATAACTGGTCCAAACTTCCAGGAGTTCTTTAAAACAGGTGAAACCATTTTGGTTCCTGCAATGATAAAAACCTTTGAAATTACTTCTAAAAATGCAACACTATTAGAAGTTTATGTTTAATTTTGCAACTAAATAAATTTAAAAAAATGGCAAATAAAAGAGATTTAAAAAAAGACATCAATTATGTGTTAGGAGACATTATTGAAGCAGTATATGTTTGGGAATACTCAAATACAGATAAGGACACTAAAAAAAGTGAAGCAATCATAGACGAAGCTATTGCTACCTTCGATGAGTTAATTGCAAAAGTAAATGACAGAAGTGTGGAAGACAAAAAAGCTCATTTCAAGGCCATTAACAAGGAGTTGGAAGACAAAGGCAGAGCTTTAATTGAAAAAATCAATAAACTAGGATAAAAACAGAAAAAAATATTTGCAAATATTTTTTTCAAGATTATATTTGCATCCTGTTTTGCCGATGTAGCTCAGCTGGCTAGAGCAGCTGATTTGTAATCAGCAGGTCGTGGGTTCGAGTCCCTCCATCGGCTCTTAAGAAGTTCAGTAAATATACTGGACTTTTTGTGTTTAATGGATTTATGTTCAATAGAAAAAAACAGGAAGGACGATAGGTTTATCCTGAGCACTGTCGAAGGAAGTCCCTCCATCGGCTCTTAAGAAGTTCAGTAAGTATGCTGGACTTTTTTGTTTTAAATCGAGTCTTTATCTTTTTTTAACCATGAGAAAAACCCCTTTTTCCTTTTCTTTTTAAAGGGTTTTTCACTTTTTTTATTGCCAAACAATTGTTTAAAGAAGCTTTCTTCTTTTGTAAGTTCACAATCAATAGCTTTTAATATTTTTTCCGAAGGCTTTACAAATCTGGCCTGACTTATGTTTTGATAGTTGGGGTCCGAATTCAGTTTTTGTAAAAACTTAGCAAACATAGGTAAAGCAGAATTGGCTCCTTGACCAATATTTGTATTGCTAAAACCTATCTGCTGATTGTCGTTGCCAACCCAAACAACAGTAACCAGTTTAGGCATAATACCTACAAACCAGCCATCTTTATTGTCTTGGGTCGTTCCTGTTTTTCCAGCAATATCATTGGAGAAATTGTAAGTTGAACGCAACCTGCTTGCAGTACCATTGTTTACCGTTTCTTTTAAAAACTCCAACATTACCTGTCTGGTATCTTCGCTAAACGCTTCTGTTTTTGGTGTTTCAGGATTTAAATCTTCATATGTTGCTATCACATGTCCATTTTTATCTTCAATTTTAGTAATAAAAACAGGTTTTGACGGCTTGCTTTGGTTTACATAAGTGGTATAAGCAGTGGCCAGTTCCATGAGGCTTAAGTTTGATGTTCCCAAAGCTATGGCTGGTACTTTTTCTATATCACTTTTAATGCCCATGGCATGCGCTTGTTCTATCACCTTGTCTATTCCCGTTTCTTGTAATACTTTCACCGAAATAGTATTTACAGAGCGACTTAATGCATATGCTAAAGAGTAATTTAAGTCTTTGTTTTCTACTTCCGAAGCATTTTTTGGAGTCCAATTATTGACATCTGTATAAGTTACCTCTTTAATTGAAAAATAGGAGCAAGGTTCCATGCCATTTTCTAGAGCAGCTGTGTAAACTATAGGTTTAAACGTAGAGCCAACCTGTCTTTTACTTTGTGAGACATGGTCGTATTGAAAATATCTGTAATCAATTCCCCCTACATAAGCTTTTATGGCACCTGTTGTAGGTTCTAAAGAAAGCATTCCTGCATTTAGGAATTTTGAATAATATTCCAAACTATCCAGTGTTGAAAGGTTTTCAACAGTGGGCTCATCCCAAGAGAACAATTCGGTTTTATGCTTTTTGTTCAAGGAATCCTCAATGGCTTTGTCTGATAAGTTTTGCTGTTTTAGCTTTCTATATGTTTTCAAACGTTTTTTGGCTGCCAAAAAAGCAGGTTTGTTTTTTAACCAAGGCGCATTTTGTCCATAAGCTTTTTCAAATTGACGTTGTAAGCTTGCCATGTGTTCTTGCATGGCCTCTTCTGCATAGCGTTGCAAATTATTATCCAAAGTGGTATAGACTTTTAAACCATCATGATAGATGTTGTAAGCTTCCCCATCTGGATTTTTATATTTTTTTTCTTGAAGAATGGCATCCAACTGCTTTTTGATTTCTGCTCTAAAATAAGGAGCCAAACCTTGGTTTGGTGCATAATATTGATAATCCAGTTCAATATCTTTATTGATTACGGCTTTTGCTTCCTGCTCTGTTATTAAGTTTTGATTTTTCATTAATTGAATCACCAAATCCCTACGTTGTTGCGAACTCTCTGGGTACAATCTAGGATTATAGCCAGTATTGGCTTTTAAGGTTCCAACAAGGGTTGCTGCTTGAGAGAGGTTTAAAAGTCGCGTTTTTGTGTTGAAAAATTTTTGTGAAGCACTTTCAATGCCATAGGTATTGTCTGGAAACGGAACTGTATTAAAATACAAAGTAAGAATTTCCTTTTTGGAGTAAATGTCCTCGATACGTCTGGCAACAATACTTTCCCTAAGTTTATTGACCACAATACTTAAAAAACCGTAATCTTTTCGTCCATATAGGTTTTTGGCCAATTGTAAGGTAATGGTACTTCCACCTCCCGAAGATTTATCGGAAAGCAATATGGTTTTAAAAAACACCCTTAATAAACTGGTATTGTCTATACCATTATGTTCATAAAAACGTGTGTCCTCGGTTGCTATTAGCGCATCGATTAGATGTTGTGGGAAATCGTTATAGCTTATGGACTGTCTGTCGTAAATGTAAAACTTTCCTATCAGGTCGTTGTTGGTGTCCAGAACCTGTGTGGCCTGGCTTTGCTTAAGGTTTGCCAATTTTTTGGCTGAAGGAATTTCTCCCCAAAAGCCAAAATAAATACTGCCATAAAAGCATAGTAGTACTGCAAAAGTTATAAAAAAGCCATAGGCAATCCGTTTTGCCCAAGTTTTTAATTTCTGGTTTTTAGAAAACATGGTGTCAATTTCTATTTACAAAGAAACGACATATTAAAAAGAAGCGTATAAAATGAATGTATTAAATATGAAAATTTGCTATTGGTACTCTTTTATTCAGCTTTTCTTATGGCTAAATACCCATCTAAAGCTTTACCGTATTTAGAAGCTTTAACTTTTGGTGTTAGGGCATTGTTTATGGTGTCCAGCCATTTTATTTGCGCATCGTAAACTTCTGTTAAAGCCAGATAAGGAGCTACCTCGCTATCCTTATTGTTTACGGCAAAATTTACCACATACAAATATCTGCTTTTGGTTAAATTATTCATAGCTTTTGTGCTGGCTTCAATTTTAGCAGAGTCGTTTGCTTTTTTGGCATCAAAATTTTCCTTGATGAGATCTAGGTTTTTCTCATTGTATCTGGTAATCACCTTTAAAAAATCTTCGTAAAGCTTTTGTTGGGTAGAACCTGTTATTTTAGCATCTGTCACAAAGTTTTTTAGAGTGGTGTTGATTTCTGTAACACCTTTATCAGCAAAAAATACAATTCGCGTATTGTTTTCTTTGCTGTTGTTTTTGTCCAAACGTAAATAAAAAGCTTCAGGAGATTCCAGATCGCTTTGTAATTCAAACTCCGAAACCCCATTTAATGAAACAGAATCTACAATAGTGATGGAAGAGTCTTTTTCCTTTTCAAGGTATACTGTTCCTTTTTTTAAACCTTTTACATGACCTTTAACAATTAAGTCAGGATCTTTTCCACAAGAAATTAAAGACACAAGAACAAAAACAAGGGCTAACTTTTTCATATTACTATTAAGAATTTTGGAGCGCAAATATCATATAAAAATTAAAGATATACTAACCTCCTGCAGCGAATTTCATTAAAATAGTACAGCCTATGGCAGCAATGGTTCCTATGGCATAACCAAACACAGCTAGAAGCACACCAACAGTGGCTAAAGATGGATGAAATGCCGAAGCCACAATAGGAGCAGAGGCTGCGCCACCAACGTTTGCCTGGCTTCCAACAGCTAAGAAAAAATAAGGAGCTCTAATAAGCTTGGCAATCAGTATCAATAACATGGCATGTATGCTCATCCATACCAAGCCTACAGCAATCAATCCAGGATTATCAAAAATGGACATTAAATCTATTTTCATACCTATGGAAGCCACAAGGATGTAGATAAAAACACTTCCAAATTTACTGGCTCCTGCACCTTCGTAATTTTTGGCTTTTGTAAAGGACAGTAATATGGCAACAAGTGTTGCGATACTAATCATCCAAAAGAACTGGGAATCTAAAAAGGTAAAGGTGTTTCTAAGGGTTTTAGACTCTATATTGTTGACCACGCTTTCAAAATAAGGTGCTAAGAAATTGGCACACATATGAGAGATGCTAACAGTTCCAAAAGCAATGGCAACAATAATCATGATGTCTGTTAAAGAGGGATTTCGTTTGACGCTTTTGGCAAAGGTGGTTACTTTTTCCTTTAAAGCTTCTATGGCAGAATTATCTGCTCTTAACCATCTATCAATAGCTTTAGATCTTCCAATTCCTATTAAAATTATGGCCATCCATATATTGGCAACCACGATATCCACAAATACCATTTTACCATATTCGGATTGGTTGTATTCAAAAATTTCAAGCATTGCTGTTTGGTTGGCTCCACCACCAATCCAGCTTCCTGCTAGGGTAGAGAGACCTCTCCAAACGGCATCAGGCCCAACACCACCAACAGTTTCTGGAGAAACCATAGAAATCAATAAAATGGCAATGGGTCCTCCAATTACAATCCCTACAGTTCCTGTAAGGAACATAACCAAGGCCTTCCAGCCCAAATTAAATACAGCTTTTAAATCGATGCTCAAGGTCATTAACACCAATGCTGCAGGTAATAAATACCTACTGGAAACATAATATAAGCTGGTGCTGTGCTTTATCACTTCGCCAGAATCTGAAGTTGTTTCCCATTCTGGGGCAATAAGTCCAAGAGTGGTTAAAACGGCTGGTAACATATATGCCATAAAGAGGCCAGGAACAATTTTATAGAATTTTGGCCAAAACCCTGTTTTAATGGATTCTGTATAAAAAATAAAACCTAACGTAAGCATTAGGAGTCCAAAAACAATCGTATCGTCTGTAAAAATTGGAGCTTGTTGCATGTTCTGTATTTTTTAAGATGCTGCAAAATACCAAAATAAATGGGTATAAAAAAAGCAACTTTTTTAAAGTTACTTTTTTTCTGTTTTTTTTGGTTCTCTGTTGTGTTCTTTGAGCTGCTGCATGAGTATCCACTCAATTTGTCCATTGGTGCTCCTGAACTCGTCTGAAGCCCATTTTTCAATAGCTTTCAGCATCTCTTCATTGATTCTTAATGCAAAGGCTTTCTTTTTTGACATGTTATTTTTTTATAAAAGCTTCAATTGTATTTATAAGTGCTCCAGACAAGGGATAGTCTGGTGAAAAATAAGTTTTCATATTATCCTGGTCGTTTTCTATGTTTTTTAAAATGTGGTTCATGTTTTCTATGATCACAATTTCAGATTCTGGTTTGACTTCATGCAATTTATTGGCTTCCTGCACTTTTACCTGAAGGTCTTTTGTGCCGTTTATAATCAATATTGGGATATCAAGTTTTTTTATTTCTTCGGAAGGGTTATAGGCCATCCACGAGATGAAAAATGGTTGATTGGGTTTGCTGAACAAATGTGCCAGTGCAGGATTTACGTTTTCTATGGTTCCAGTTTCTTTAAGCTCATTAATATGTTCTTTCGCCATTTGTCCCATTTCTTCACTGTAAAGTTTGTAGCTGTTAATAATGAAGGTTCCCATATCTTCACTAACGCCAGCCAACGAAATATATTTATCAACATGTTTTTGTGCAGCCAACATAGCAACCAAGGATCCTTGACTGTGCCCAATGAGTATGATACTGCTAAATCGGTTGTCGTCTTTAAATTTGGAAATGGCCAGGTTAGCATCTTCCACAAACCCATAAAAATCCATATCGTCCATTATAAATTTGATGTTTTCTTTGGTGGCACTTCTTTTATCGTATCTGTAAAAGGCAATCCCCTTGGCATTAAGGCTATCGGCTAATTGTTTGATATAGTTGGCTTTGATATTTGCTCCAGCTTGATTGCCGTTTCTATCCACATTCCCAGAACCATGAATAAAAATAGCCAAGGGCTGACTTTTTAACGTGTTGTTATATGTTAAGGTGCCAGGAAGCTGGATGCTATCGTTCCTCAACAAAATGTCTTCTGAAACCATAGGTTCTTGAGAAAATGAGAAAACAGCATACAATAAGATGGTAAAGAATAAAAACTGTTTCATGTGTTTACCTGTTTTTATCACGTTCCAAGACTATTCTCGCAGAATTTTCGGATATATGTACCACTTTCCAACCAGACATGGCGTGTTGATTTAATGTTTCTTCCAAGCGCTCGTTGTTTTTGCTTAAGCCCATTTTCCAGGAAATGACTTTATATTCTTTCATAATTTTAAGTTTAATGATTTAAAGTACCTGCATTTACAATAGGTGATGCATCTTTATCACCACATAATATAACCATTAGATTGCTAACCATGGCTGCTTTGCGTTCTTCGTCTAAATCTACAATTTGTTTTTTGCCTAATTCTTCAAGAGCCATTTCCACCATACTGACTGCACCTTCAACAATTTTATGTCTTGCTGCAACTATGGCAGTAGCTTGTTGGCGTTTTAACATGGCATTGGCAATTTCCTGCGCATAAGCCAAATAGCCAATTCTGGCTTCCAGAACTTCTATTCCTGCAATGGAAAGACGTTCGTCTATTTCTTTTTCCAAAGCTTCGCTCACTTCATTAACACTGGATCTTAAGGTAATGTCTTCGGCAAGGCCTTCATCGGCAAAATTGTCATAAGGATACATGCTTGCTAGTTTTCTAACTGCAGCATCTGTTTGCACACGCACAAAATTTTCGTAATTGTCCACATCAAAGGCTGCTTTATAGGTGTTTTGTACTCTCCACACTAAAATGGTGCTTATCATTACTGGATTGCCTAACTTGTCATTCACTTTTAAACGTTCACTATCAAAATTACTGGCACGTAAAGAAATTTTCTTTTTGGTATAAAACGGGTTTGTCCAATAAAACTCATTTTTTTTAATGCTGCCCACATATTTTCCAAAAAGTAATAAAACCCTGGAGTTGTTGGGTTGTACCATGATAAACCCTAAGGCAATAAACAAGGCAGTTGCAATGGATAAGACAAACCATGGATTTTTATAGGCAACTACAGCTGCTATACCACCAATAAATAATACTAAAAACACAAATAGCATTAAATAGCCATTGGCAGGAACAATAATTTTTTCTTCTTTCATGAGATGATATTTAGTTGGTTAATTTATTATGATATTAAAATGATATCATAAAGATATGTAAAAATTATTTGCCTTCAAAATTAAGTTTGGCACGATGATTGAAATATGTCATGTAAATTGATACTACACTAAAAACTTTTTAAAGAGTGTGGTTACTTTATAAAAAGGTAGTATTTCATATTTTTGGTTGGTTAGTTAAGAAAAGTGTCCTTTTTAGGATGCTTTTCTTTTTTATACTAGTAGATGAGAGATTTTAGTTAATAAAATCTGTAATGGCTGGAATGAGCTCTGGACTTAACTTTCTAAAAGACTCGTTATAGGATTTGGAGTTTTCAAGATTGTCCCCTAGTATGGGAAACATAACATGGTTCATGTTTTCAATTAATAACAAGTTGCCATTTTGAGCGTTGTTTTTTAACAGTTGGGCTTCAGCTACAGGAACCTGTAAATCTTTGGTGCCATTTATTATCAAAACAGGGATTTGTAATTCTGCAATGTGCTCTTGAGGGTTGTACTGCATCCAACTGCTCATAAAGACTTGGTTTTCTTTGCTGAATATGGATTCCAATGCAGGAGGATAGTTGGCAGTGGTTTCTCCAGCTTTTAATTTTTCAAAAGCCACTTTGGATGCGTCTTCCAGTCCAGGAACGGTTAGTTTTATTTGTTCCAGGATCACTTGGTCTATAGGTTTTGCTGAACCTGCAATGGAAACAAATCCGGATACATTTTCTTTGGATGCAAGCATCCCAACCAAGCTTCCTTGGCCATGACCTATTATATATAGCTCTTTAAAGGTGTTTTTTTCTTTGAAATAATTGACGATTGAAATTGCGTCAGAAACAAAATCATTGAAACCAATTTTTTTATCAACCCTTCCTTTTCTAATCTGTTTTACGATGCGTTTGTCATATCTAAATGTGGCTATGCCTTGGTTTGTTAAACCTTCTGCCAATTTTTTTAGAATATTGTTTTTTTGAAAATTTTGGTTTCCATTTCGGTCGGTTGGACCAGAATCCCCAATTATAATGGCCAATGGCGGATTGTTGATGTCATTGGGTGTAAGTAAGGTGCCATCTATGAAGCTATTTACGGAAACATCTTCTGTATTAAAATTGTTTTCTTGGGATATTACCAAATTGCTTAGACCAACAAAAAACATTAAAAGACACTTGAGTTTCATAACTATGATGGTTTTAAAATTAAAATCTTAAAAAAATCGATTCCAAATATAAACGTAAAATTAGCTTAAAATTATGTTTTAATGTTTTAAAATGTATCCAATTTTGAACTTTAAAACAGTGTATTTTGTCGGAAATTTATGTTATTTCACCCTTAAATGTTAAAAAAAGATGCATTTCATCGAAAATAATAGCTTTTAAACGTCAATATTCAAATTAAATTTTACATTTGAAGTGTACTAAAATATTACTTTTTAGTTCAATGGATTAATTAATTAATATTTGCATTATGTTGTTGATACTAGAGACCCTAAATCTAACTACATAATAAAGATGCAAATTAAACTAAACCGAGGTTGAGGGACCTCGGTTTTTTTATGCGATATACCTAAAGGTGAGGTTGATTCTTTTTCCAATGGGTTTTTTGGTTTTTGGAACTTGGTGCAGCCAATAATGTTGCATCTCACCTTTCATAATCAATAAACTGCCATGTTCCAATTCCAGTTTGTGATTTTCTGTGTTCAATGTTCGGTGCTTAAATTTAAACATACGTTTGGCTCCAAAACTTAGGGAGGCAATTACGGGATTGTTGCCCAGTTCTTTTTCATTATCTGCATGCCAACCGTTGCTATCGTTACCATCTCTATATAAATTGATCAGTACAGAGTTAAATTTGTGTTTGGAAATTATCTCTACCTCGTTTTTTATCTGTAATAACAGTTTATTGAAAGGATGAGGTTTCATGGTGATGCCGGAATAAGTGTAGGTCTTGTCATTCTCTGCATACAAGGCTGTTAACCTAGGTTGCTTATAGGTTTTTCCAAAAAGGCTTATATGGTCTTGCTGCCATGGAATATGTTGCAATAAGTCTTTAAAAATACTGTCTGCCTCCGGATTATGGTAAAACTCCGGTACATAAACCAACTTAGCTTGTGGTAAATTTAACATGTTTTTTTCTTGAGAAAACAAATCCATCATTTAATTTTTTTCTAAATTAGCCATAACCCTATGAAAATAAAAATAATCATACTAGCTTCTTTTGTACTTTGTTTGTTTTTAACAAACAAAAAAAAACAAACATTACCTGAAGGATTTGTTTATGCAACAGATGTGATACCTGATTTAAAAGTGGAATTGCGTTATTTTTCAACAAATAATTTTGTTGGAGACACCATTCAAGGTTATCATACCAATAAATTAATTGTTACCAAACCTACTGCCTTAGCCTTAAAGCAAGTTCAGGAAGAGCTTTTAAAACAAAATTTGTGTTTAAAGGTTTTTGATGGTTATAGACCACAACAGGCAGTAAACCATTTTATGGTTTGGGCCAAACAATGGAACGATACTTTAAACAAGCAACAGTTTTATCCAGATGTAAAAAAGAGGCACTTGTTTCGAGAAGGTTATATAGCCTCGAAATCTGGACACAGTAGAGGCAGTACTTTGGATGTAACCATAGTGAATGCTGAGACTTATGAAGAATTGGATATGGGAAGCCCTTACGACTTTTTTGGTGAAGCATCTTGGATCGATTATCAAGATATTTCTGATTCCCAAAAATCCAATAGACAGTTGTTGCAAAAGGTTATGTTAAAACATGGTTTCAGGAATTATTCCAAAGAATGGTGGCATTTTACCTTACGTAACGAGCCCTATCCTAAAACTTATTTTAATTTTCCTGTAAAGTAATTAGCAAAGCATTAAACATATCTGCTTTCAATTGCGAACCCATCTGGTTGTTTTTGGAAAATCTTTGATTGATTTCAAGCTCAATTCCCAAATAATTTATAGGAAATTGTTTTCTTAAGTAGGTTGTGAAACCATCTGCTTTACCTAGATAAGGGTAATTAAACCTGACTAAATACTTAGGGTTTTCTGCCACAATATGCGATTTAAAGATTTTACAGAATTGTTTTTCCAAAGATCTTTTGGTATCATACAGTAAACCTATATCTCCATGTCTTTCTACGGAATTCAATATTGGTGTAAAAGAATGTATCGATAAGTGCAAGACCGTTTCATTGGTTTTTAGATACGTTCTTATCCTATTTTCAACGTTATTTCTATAAACCAAATAGCAATCATCTATTAATTGTTTTTTTTCTGCTTCTGAAAGAGTTTTTGAAAATTCCGAAAATAAATCTTTATGGTGTAAGGATCTGTTAAGTTCAATTAACAAGCGACTGGTATCACTGAATATTGAAAAATGGGAGAGAGGTTTTAAGAATTGAAACAAATCCAAGGTTCCAGGATCAAAACCTCTATGTGTTTGCAAAACAGTTTCTTGCTTTTTAAAAAGAGGCTGGTACTTTTTTGGAACAAAATTCCCACCATGTTCACAGGTAATTACCAGTTTCATGTATTTGGGTTGTTTGATTTTTTCATGGCAAAAAAACTGTGTTTTTTTGTAAGCAATCCGCTAACCTTGAATAAACGTTTTTAATTTTTGCTTCAGTAAAATCTGTTCCTACAGCTTTTAAAATCCTGGTGGCCAAAGTACCTTCATTTAATATGGTTTCAATGCTTTCATGATGCGTTTCATGAATCTGATCTTTTGCCAAACCGTATAAATGTTTCCAAAGGTTTTTTACCGATACAGTTTCATGGATTAAAAATAAGTTCAAATAATCCAAGTTGGAAATGTGATAGTTTTCAGCATCTTTAATTATGGGGTTTAACACATTAAAAAGCTCCTGTTTTAGCCATTTTTTTTGTTGTTGTATTGGAGCCAGCTTTTTGTTTACAAGCAATTTAAGCACTTCAATAATCAAGACGCAGATGGCCATGTCTGCTTTTGGGCTTTCCTGTATGTCAACCAATCTTATTTCTATGGCATTTCTGTCAAAACGCGCTATGGCACCACGGGAATTTAAAAAATGATGATCTAGAATGTTATTGGTGTCATGTGGTTTAATGGCTTTTTTAATAGGCTCAAAAATGGTAGCGTAATAATCCACTTTTGTAAACACACGTTCTGGGATAACCAATCCGGTTAGTTCTGGGATTTCCTTTTGGTTGGTTTTGTAATATTCCAAACGTGCATCTTTAAACCCAGTGTTTTTACCTTCAAGTATGGGTGAACTGGCACATAAACCTGGAATAAGCGGTAATACAACCCGAATGGCAGCATGGAGTTTTTCAAACTCCTTATCGTCGTAAAAGGGTAAATTTATATGTGTACTCTGTACATTGCTCCAGCCATGCCCTTTACAATTGAAAATTCTATTGTACAATTCATAAACTTCACTGTAGCTGTGTTTCCAGAGCTCTGTGTCTCTTAGTGGGTTTAATAGAGGATGTGCGGCAGTTGGCAGCAAATGGGCTTGTAAGGGTTTTAAAATGGCATTGATTTCCAGGACATTTTTGTGAAATAAATCCGACAAAGCATCTAAATTGTCACTTGGTCCATTGGTTTTTAATTCCACCACATGAGCTACTAATTCATTGCTCCATGCAATTGCTCCATTTTCAACATCAGATGCCTGTTCTCCAGCTTTTGCACTTAAAAGTTCATCAACAATTGGAGCAGCTTTAAACGTGTTTTTATAAACCAGCATGTATTCCAACTCTATGCCATATACTTCGAACAAATGATATTTTTTACTCATGTTAATCCAATCTGTCTTTTAAAGCTGTAAGTATTTTAATATACACATCATCTCCATAATAAGCATCCTCCACACCAAAATCGATGTTTGGATTATCGTTTATTTCTATAACCATTGGTTTGTTGTTCACTACTTTTATGTCTATACCATAAAGTCCTTTTCCCATAAGTTTAGCAGATTTTAGAGCCATGTCCAGCACATTTTTTGGCACTTTTTCAATGGGTAAACAGTCGGCATTGCCATCTTGATCGTCTTTTTTCTTGGCATCCCAATTATAAATCTGCCAATGTCCTTTGGCCATATAATATTTGCATGCAAAAAAAGGTGCGTTGTCTATAATACCAATTCTCCAATCGTAATCCGAGGGACAAAATTCCTGAGCTATAATAAGATCTGATTCTTTAAGCATGTTAGACACCAAATGCTTGTATTCTTCTTCTGTTTTAGCCTTTTTTACACCAAAGGAAAAAGTAGAGTCTGGTGCTTTTAAAACACAGGGCAGGCCAACTTGTCCCAAGACCTCGTTTTTGTTTTCTTTATGTACGATAACCGTTTTTGGAGTGGCAATATTGGCATTGTTTAAGGCTTCGGCCATATATACCTTGTTGCAGCATTTTAAAATGGCATCTGGATAATCTATAATGGCTATACCATCTTGCTGCGCTTTTCTGGCAAATGCATATGCTTCGTTATTGACCTCTGTGCTTTGCCTAATAAATAGAGCATCGAAAGACGATAGCCTTGAAAGATCTTTAGGTTCTATTATCTCTGCGTAAATATTCATTTTTTCAGCTATGTCCACAAATTTTTTAAGGGCTTTTGCATTGCTTGGTGGTGCAGGATCGTTAGGGTTAACCAAAATGGCCAAGTCAAAATCAGAGGTGGTTAATTTTGGGGTGTCGTAACGTTTTTTTGAAAAATACTGATTGGCAAAAACATGAACACTTTCCATATGCTCCAAAGGGATTTCAGATTCTGAAATGGCTCTAATGTTTTGGATGTTCCATTTGGTGGTGTGATTGAATTTAACCCTTAAAAAAGGCACTTGAAAATGCCTGTAAAACAAAGTGCTGAGCTCCTTGTATTTTTGGGCCACATTTTGACCAAAATAAATACTAAGGGTAAATTCTTGGGATTTGATGTTTTTTAAACTTTGTTGAATCACATCATCAAACTCATCAGATACGATACGTACCAGTTTCAAAGCTTTTAAATCCACTATGTTTTTTACGGTAGGAATGGGTAAATGTCCTCTAGCTTCAGCCAATAGAGACACATAATAACCTTTGGATTGATACGAATAGTCTTTGCAAAGATTAAAAATACGAGCATTTTTTAATAATGAAAACTTGGGGTCTGTAAGATATTCTTGCGAAGAAATTACGGTAATATTCTCAATCGAAAAATGCCATTTTTCAGGTTGATTGACAACAATGTATTTATTCATTTAAAGCGAAATCGCGATATATATTTTTAACAAAATTAGATTATTTATCGATACCATTTACAAGAACTGAAATTATTTTTTGCGTAGTTCAAAAAGGTCTTTTCGTCTGTCCTTCAAGTTTCTAACACTACCAAATTGATTGAGTTCTCGAAGCAAATCAATGTCCACATCTGCAATTAAAATCATTTCGGTATTGGTTGTGGCTTCAGCCTTGATTCCGTTTGCAGGAAACGAAAAATCACAAGGTGTAAACACCATGGATTGTGCAAATTGAATATCCATGTTGTGGACCTTAGGTAAATTACCTACACTTCCGGCAATGGCCACATAACATTCATTTTCTATGGCTCTAGCTTGTGCACAGTGGCGAACCCTTGAATAACCATTTTGTGTATCTGTTAAAAAAGGCACAAATAAGATGTCCATACCCTCATCTGCCAAGATCCTGCTTAGTTCCGGAAATTCAGAATCATAACAAATCAAAATACCAATTTTCCCACAATCGGTATCAAAAGCTTTTAGTTGTGTGCCTCCTTGCAGTCCCCAAACCTTAGCCTCATCAGGAGTGACGTGTAATTTTTCATAACGTTCTATGGAACCATCCCTTTTGCATAAGTACCCAGCATTATACAGCAAATCGTCTTTAACCTCTGGCATACTTCCTGTAATGATATTGATGTTATAGGTAATGGCAAACCCTGAAAATTTTTGAACGATGGATTCTGTGTGCTTTGCCAGTTCACGAATGGCTTCAGACTCTGATAAATGATTGTTTTCTGCCATTAAAGGAGCATTAAAAAACTCAGGAAATAAAGCAAAATCTGAACGATATCCAGACACAGCATCAATAAAATATTCAGCTTGCTGCATTAATTCTTCCAAATCTTTGTATAAACGCATTTGCCATTGAATTAAACCTAAGCGAACAATTTTTTTCTTGGTAGCCGCTTTTTTTGAAGGTTTTTCGTAATAAATATTATCCCATTCCAATAAAACTGCGTATTCTCCAGAAGCATTATCGCCTTCTAGGTACCCTTTTAAAATTCGGACAGGATGAAAATCATTGGAAATTTGAAAGTTTAAAACAGGATCGTGAATTTCTTTTCGCCTCACTTTATCTATATATTCTTTAGGACTCATCTCTTTAGAATACTTATGAAAATTTGGAATCCTACCACCAAATGCAATACCTCTTAAATTTAATTTTTCACAAAGCTCTTTTCTGTAATCGTACAATCTTCTGCCTAAGCGCAAGCCACGAAATTCTGGTTTTATAAAAACATCTATTCCATATAGTGCATCTCCTTTATCGGCATCATGCGTATTAAAGGTGTAATTGCCCGTTATGTCTTCATAGGTGTGTATGTCATCAATACTGTCGTAATCCACTATAATGGAAAGGGCACACCCAGCAATTTGATTATTGATTTTTATAACTACTTGCCCTTCTGGGAATTTGTCTATCAGAGTTTTAATTTGGTGTTCTCTCCAGTATAAGTTTGGCATGGACTTGTAAGCTTCTTGCATGGCTCCTTTCAGTTCTTGATAATCGTCCAAGGTTAAATACTGTAATTCTATGTTTTCTATGTCTTGAGGTTTCATTTTTATAGTTTAATTTTATGTAAATTTAAATGAAAATATAACTGAAAAATTAAAGTCTATCTTATTCATTAATCTTATAAATAGGATATTGCATATATGTTTTTTCAGCATGAATTGATTGTTGATAGAGCCAGTTTAGTTGCATGTACCAATTTGCAGAAAAATCTTTATCATTTTCTTTTTTCTTTTGAAACTCAGTTCTCAATTGATCATTGTTGTCCAGCATAACCTTGGCCGTATCTTCAAAAACATAAGGTGAAAATCCTTCTTTTTGTTGTAAAATGGTATCGAAAAAATTCCAGTTAAAAAAAGAGTCAGGAGCTTGTGGCTCTAAAGTTTCCAGCAAATAGCGTTTAGCAGGTTGGTTGGTAGCAATGTAATAATCTCCTTTTCTAAAAGTGATGTTTTCCACTGAAGCATTTATGGTTGTATTGTAATGAGGGTAATGACCTTCATAAGCGTTTTTTCTGGTTTCAAATCCTGCAATTTTATAGGATGTTACAGTAAGGGTTGTGTCTTTTTCAAAACGTTTCATTTGTACCTGATTCAATTTTAATAATTCAACAACGTCATGCCAGCCTTGAGGCACAACATAAGCTTTAGGAACTGTAACTTGAATGCTTGGTTTAAAATAATTCTGATATATGACATCTTTGGTAAATGGCTTGTCTCTATCGTATTTTAAGCGTTGAGATCCTGTAATTTCGCTTGTAATCATTTTCCCTTCAAAGCCTTTAAATTTTAGGGTTGAAATCCTTGTAGTGTCAATTTGCCAATCTAAAGGGTACGCAGTTCCTTCTTTAAAATTATAAAAGGAACTTTTTCTCAATAAGGCTATTTTTTCATGGTTTTCTTCAATAATTTCAAGCATGCTAATCATCAATTCATATGTACCTTCTACACGTTGTTTATAAGGTTTTAGCATATGCGTTTCAACCATCATTCCCAGCACGTTCCATAAAGCCGTATAACCTGTAGAATATCTTGGGTAATCCATAAACTGAGAAAAACCTACCTCAGGAACTTGATTGAACACATTGACATAAGGTGTGATGTCCCATTCTTTATCAGCAAGTTTTTTTTCCAATAAAGGCATCATTTCCTGATTTAGGTATTCACCTAAAGTACCACCCAATTTATTGTGCTGCGTGAACAAATGCGTTAAGGTATATTGGTAATCTGCGCCATTGCTGACATGATTGTCTATAAAAACATCGGGTTGTACCAAATGGAATATTTGGGCGAAACTTTTAGCGTTGTCTGTGTCGCATTTTATAAAATCCCGATTCAAATCGTAGTTTCGTGCATTGCCTCTAAAACCATATGCTTTAGGTCCATTTTGGTTGGCTCGTGTTCCAGAATTCCTGTTCAAGCTACCACCAATATTGTAAATGGGAATGGTTACCAAAACCGTATGTTTTGGCATCTTGATGGTTCCCTGCGCCAAATCCCGAAACAGCATCATGGTAGCATCAATACCATCAGGTTCCCCTGGATGGATGCCATTATTGATGAGTAAAATTCGTTTGCTTTTCTTTATTTCTGAAAAATCTAAGTAGGTATCCGTATTGAATACAACCATATGTAATGGCAAACCTGAATCGGTTAAGCCCATTTCCTGCATGGATATTTCAGGATAAGTAGCACTCAAATTTTTATAAAAACGAATAACCTCTGAATAAGTTCCTGTTTCTTTTCCTTCACTTTTTTCAAAAACCGTTAAAAACTCTTTAGGACTTTGGGATGATAAAAAATTGATAGACAAACAAGTAAATACTAAAACAAGGTTTTTTTTCATATGGAAAGATTTAAAGTATAAAACTAAACAATTTATAATAATATAACCTTGTGTTTAACCATATTAAGTCTATTTTTGCACCTCCAAAAAAAACACTAGAACATGACTGAGTTTATAAGAAAACGAACTGCAAATGCCAAAAACGATATCTTATCTGGATTAACTGTTGCATTGGCCTTGGTTCCAGAGGCAGTAGCCTTTGCCTTCGTTGCTGGAGTAGACCCATTGGTTGGTTTGTATGCTGCTTTTATGATAGGCTTAATTACCTCTATTTTTGGGGGAAGACCAGGAATGATCAGTGGAGCCACGGGAGCTTTGGCAGTTGTTATGGTAAGCCTGGTTGCCGAAGGAAATGCCATGGGAGCAGAAGGGGAACAGCTGGGACTGTACTATCTGTTTGCAACGGTTGTTTTAATGGGAATCATACAGATGTTGGCAGGTGTATTTAAGCTTGGTAAGTTTGTAAGGCTTATTCCTCATCCAGTGATGATGGGTTTTGTAAACGGTTTGGCAATTGTAATTTTTCTCTCGCAATTGGGCATGTTTATGACCTATGAAGATGGAAAAGAAGTATGGATGCATGGGCCAAAGCTATGGACCATGATAGGACTTGTGGCTTTAACTATGGGAATCATGTTTGGACTACCTAAAGTAACCAAAAAATTACCAGAAGCCTTAATTGCTATTTTGGTGGTTTCTGCCATAGTGATTTTTGGAAATCTGGATGTGGCAACCGTTGGAAGTTTTATTCGTGATGGAGGAGGAGAAGGATTAAAAGGTGGTTTGCCTAGTTTCCAAACTGATATTTTCAATAAAGTGCCTTTTACATGGGAAACCCTTAAGTTTATTGGGCCTTATGCTTTAATTCTTGCTGCCATAGGATTGATAGAATCTTTAATGACATTAAATTTAATTGATGAATTGACCGAAACCAGAGGGAATACCAATAGGGAATGTTTGGCCCAAGGTGGTGCAAACATTGTTACTGGATTGTTTGGTGGTATGGGAGGTTGTGCCATGATTGGGCAATCCATAATCAATATAAAAGGAGGTGGAAGAACCAGACTTTCTGGAATTGTGGCTGCTTTGGCTTTGTTGGGCTTTATTTTATTTGCATCCGGACTTATAGAACAAGTACCCATAGCTGCATTGGTTGGGGTAATGTTTATGGTTGTTATTGGTACCTTCGCTTGGTCTAGTTTTAGGATCATGAACAAGATTCCAAAAACAGATTTGTTTGTACTTATTTTAGTGTCTGGTTTAACAGTGGTGTTCGATTTGGCCATAGCTGTAATTGCAGGTGTTATTGTAAGTGCTTTGGTGTTTTCTTGGGAAAATGCCAAGCGCATTCGTGCCAGAAAACGCTTTAAGGACGATGGAACCAAAGTCTATGAAATTTGGGGACCTTTGTTCTTTGGCTCCATTAAAGCTTTTAATGATAAGTTTGATGCCAAAAACGATCCAGATAAAGTTGAAATAGATTTTGTGGAATCTCGAGTTAGTGATCATTCTGCATTGGAAGCCATTTTTAATATTGTAGCAAAATATGAAGCCGAAGGAAAAACCATTAAGCTCAAACATTTAAGTGAGGATTGCAAGGCCTTGATGTATAAAGCTTCACCAAAATTCAGAGAGGTAATTATAGAAGCCATAGACGACCCAAGATACCATTTGGCAGCAAACCCTGAAGATTTTCCGAAGCCGCTCTCAGAATATAAACTTTAGTTTTCAGCTGTTGGTTTTAGTCTTCAGTTGGCAATTTTTCCAAATATGAACTGAGCTTTTTTACATAGGTTTGGATTTAAGGGGTGTCTTTGAGACGTTGAATGTCATCTTATTGATTGACCTTAACGCTGTCTGGCACTAAAACCGTGTAGTCACCTTTATTTCTTATAACATCGCGAACTATGCTGGAGCTGATATAAGATGTTTTTGCAGCTGTAAGCAGGAAAACGGTTTCTATTTTTGAAAGTTTTCTGTTGGTATGTGCAATGGCTTTTTCAAATTCAAAATCGGCTGGATTCCTGAGGCCACGTAAAATGAATTCGGCACCAATTTCCTTACAAAAATCTATGGTCATGCCTTTATAGGTTACCACTTTTACTTTGGGCTCATGTTTAAAAGCTGCTTCTATAAATTGTTTTCGTTCTTCTAAGGTGAACATGTAGTTTTTGTCGGCATTGATGCCTATGGCCACTACAACTTCATCAAACAAATGAACACCTCTGCTAATAATGTCAAAATGGCCTAAGGTTAATGGATCAAAAGATCCAGGAAATAATGCTCGTTTCATAATACTTCTTGCGATTGCAGAAATTTTTTTTAATTAATTCTATGTTCAATAGATTCAAAATTCCACTTTATGATTCAGGAAGGGAATCTCTTTACCAAATATACTATTTATTTACTGAAAACAACGATGGCCTATTTGTTTCCTATTTAAGGGCTTCTTCAATGGCATTCTCAAACAAATCTGTTAAGCTAATTCCTGCAGCAGCAGCTTGTTGAGGTAAAATACTGGCTTTGGTCAAACCAGGAACTGTGTTTACTTCCAGTAAATGTGGTTCCCCATCTTTAAAAATATATTCGCTTCTGCTAAAACCGGTCATTTTTAAAATATCATAAACCTGCTTGGCTGTTTTGCTTACTTTTTCAGCCATGTCATCACTGATTCTTGCTGGAGTTATTTCTTGCGATTCGCCTAAATACTTGGCTTTATAATCAAAGAAATCGTTGTCGCTTACAATTTCCGTTATAGGCAATACAGTGGTTTCACCTTTGTATTTAATAACACCAACAGAGACTTCTGTGCCATCCAAAAAAGATTCTATTATAATTTCATCATCTTCTTTAAAAGCCACGTCAATGGCCTGATGCATATCTTCAAGTTTATAAACTTTGGTGATTCCAAAACTGCTTCCTGCCTTATTGGCTTTAACAAAACACGGTAAACCAACTTTTTTAACTATGGCATTGGCATCTATCTCATCGCCTAGATTCACGTAAAAACTTTCGGCTGTTTTTATTCCATAAGGCTTTAATACACTTAAACAGTCCCGTTTGTTGAAAGTAAGTGCAGCTTGATACATGTCGCAACTGGTTTGAGGGATGTTCAATAGCTTGAAGTAGGCTTGCATAAAGCCATCTTCGCCAGGAGATCCATGAATGGCATTAAACACACAATCGAATGTTATTTTTTTTTGGTTAATGGTAATTGAGAAATCGTTTTTGTCTACAGGAAATTCTTGGTCTGCATCATCAACATAAACCCATTTGTCTTCAAAAACATGAATTCTAAAAGCTGCATACTTTTCGTTGTTAAGTGTTTGGTAAACTACGTTTCCACTTTTTAATGAGATTTCATATTCGCTAGAGAAACCTCCCATAATGATGGCAATATTTTTTTTCATATAAACAAGAAACGATGGAAAAAACCGTTAAGCTAAAATATCACATTAAAAGCAAAAGAAAAAACAGTTCTGTTTTTATATCTTTGTTGCACAAATAAATTTAAATGAGCCTCTTAAACTTTCTAAAAAGTAAAACCTTTTTTAAACAACTTATCTTAGCTGTTGTAGCTGTTTTTGTTTTGACTTTTATTATGTTACAATGGTTAAAAGTAACTACCAATCATGGTGAATTTGAGACCGTTCCAGAATTAAAGGGAAAATCCATAGAAGTGGCAGAATTGGAATTGAATGAAAACAACCTGGTTATGGAAATTTTGGATTCTTCCAACTACAACCCAGATTACCCTAAGTTTTCGGTAATAGATCAAGATCCTATTGCTGGCGAAAAAGTAAAAGAGAACAGAAAAATTTATCTAACCCTAAACCCTTCTGGCTACAGAAAAGTATTGGTGCCAGACTTAAAGGAACGTACGTTTAGGCAGGCTAAACCTACCTTAGAAGCTTTAGGTTTTGAAATAGGGAAGCTTACTTATGTGGATAATATTGCCAAGGATATGGTTTTGGATATGAGCTTTGAAGGTGAAAAAATCAAGCCAGGAGATATGCTTCCAAAAACCTCTAAAATAGACTTGGTCTTAGGTAATGGTACCAGACCAACTTCAGAATAACATGACAGATTTTACACCAGAGCAAGACAGTGATGACGATTTATACGAACATTACACCTTTACTGCAGAAAAAGGACAGCAACCTCTAAGAATAGATAAATATTTAATGAATTTTATTGAAAATGCCACACGTAATAAAATTCAGGCAGCAGCTAAAAATGGAAGCATTTACGTAAATGATGTTCCAGTAAAATCCAATTATAAGGTAAAACCTTTTGATGTGATTCGTGTGCTTTTCGAGCATCCTCCTTACGAGAATTTATTGACTCCTGAGAACATTTCTTTAAACATTGTTTATGAAGATAACGACTTGCTGGTAGTAAACAAAGATGCAGGCATGGTGGTGCATCCAGGGCATGGCAATTATTCTGGAACTTTAATAAATGCTTTGATTTACCATTTTGATAATCTGCCCAACAATTCCAGTAATCGTCCAGGATTGGTGCACAGAATCGATAAAGATACCAGTGGACTTTTGGTTATTGCCAAAAACGAAGAGACCATGACACATTTGGCCAAACAGTTTTTTGATAAAACCAGCGAACGGGAATATGTGGCTATTGTTTGGGGAAACATGGAAGAAGATGAAGGCACCATAGAAGGCAATATTGGACGCCACCCAAAAAACAGGTTGCAAAACACGGTATTTTATGGCGACGACGAAGACAAAGGCAAACCAGCAGTCACACATTATAAAGTGTTGGAACGTTTAGGATATGTAACCTTAGTGTCTTGTAAACTGGAAACTGGGCGTACACACCAAATACGTGTGCACATGAAACATCTTGGACATACTTTGTTTAACGATGAACGTTATGGAGGCGAAAAAATATTAAAAGGAACCACCTTTACCAAATACAAGCAGTTTGTTGAAAATTGTTTTAAAATTTTACCAAGACAAGCACTTCACGCAAAAACCCTAGGTTTTACACATCCTAAAACTGGAAAATTCATGAGGTTTGATTCTGAAATCCCTCAAGATATGCAGCAATGTATCGAAAAATGGAGGCATTATGTGAAGCATCAGGAGATGTAGTGTTTGTTTTATGGATTTACTTAACATGTTAGAAAAATGAAAAAAGAATTTTCAATCCCGTTTTAAAGTTCAGGAAGATTCAATAAATTATATTGGAGATTTTACTTTTTATCCTAACGGTAATAAGAATGGAAATTTATATGTAATCCAAGATAAGTTCGAATAGGATTTATCAAAATTAAAAGAAAACTATCCTAGAAAGAATTGGAAAATTGTTCAGTACAAAACTTTAAACAAAGTAGCCCTTTATGGAATCTCTTGTTGAATTTAAATAATTATAAATTTACAAGAATAGAACTTTATTAGCTTCATTATAACATTTTGAATTCGTTATTTTATGGTTTTATCCGTAACTTTGAATAGCAAATTTGAAGACATATGAAGCTTGTATTATCACCAGCAAAATCACTCGATTTTGAATCTAAATTGCCAACTACAAAAACATCTGAAGGACAGTTTCTGTCAGATTCTGAACGCATCAATAAATTACTTAAAAAAAAATCAGCTAAGAGTTTGTCTAAACTCATGAGCATTTCAGACGATTTAGCGCAATTAAATTACCAGCGCAATCAAGAGTGGCAATTACCTTTTACAAAAGACAATGCCAGACCAGCCGTTTATGCTTTTAATGGCGATGTGTACAGAGGCTTGGATGTGTATACTTTAGATACAAAAAACATTGATAAATTACAGGATGCCGTAAGGATCCTTTCTGGCTTATACGGCGTTTTAAAACCTTTGGATTTGATACAGCCTTACCGATTGGAAATGGGAACCAAGCTTTCCATTGGAAAAAATAAAAACCTCTATGAATTCTGGAAAAAGAAAGTCACCAAAGCCCTAAATGAGGAATTGGAAGACAACGAACTGTTTCTAAACCTAGCCAGTAACGAATATTTTAAAGCCATTGATTCCAAAACCCTGAAAGTCCCAGTAATAGAAATCGATTTTAAGGAACTTAAAAATGGCGACTATAAAACCATTGGAATTTATGCCAAACTGGCAAGAGGCTTGATGGCACGTTATATTATAGATACCAATGCCAAAACTTTAGAAGATATTAAAGGTTTTAACCTTGAAAATTACAGATTTCATGAGCAACTCTCCAAAGAAAACCGTTTGGTCTTTACAAGATAACAAACGTACCGAAGACCAGCGAAACGCTTTTAAACCTACTGGTAAAAAACCTAAAAACAAAACGTTTCAATATATTTTGGTTGCCCTGTTGGTTTTGTTTGTGTTGAGTTTTTTGTTGCTTCAAATTTACGAAGAAACACTTGAAACCTGTATCACAGACACATTTTGCATCAACTCTAAAGAAAATGTTTTACTTTATACAGTCTATATTTTCTCCAACATTCTAATAGTTGTTCTGTCCATAGTAGGTGCCTATGCCATTGGCAAGAAACTGGCTACTTATATCAAGGTTTAGGGCTAACCTTCTTATTAACGTTTAACTGATCTTCCAATCGAGGACGTTTTTTTATTCGTGGTCGTCTTACACCAAAAGTGCCTCGATGAATTTTACCTCTCTTGGTTTTTTTGTCTCCTTTTCCCATAATATGTTCTCATCAAAATGAGATTCTTTTTTAATTAAACTTTTTTATTTAATATAACATACAAAAAATAAGCATATAAATCAAGCATTTCATGTTCAAGCATCAGCATCCATACAAACCCTTTATCCCCAAACATGCTACCAAATTAATTGTTGGCACGTTACCACCTCCTAGATTCACCATTGGAGATTTAAAACCAGCAGATGTCGATTTTTGCTACGGAAGCAGTGATGGTCAGTTATGGAAAATTTTAGACACCATATTTGAGTTGGGTTTAAAATATGAAAACACCAAAGAAGCCATATACCAACGCAAGCAATTTTTATTGGATAGAGGAATAGGTATTTGCGATATGGTTGAAAGTGCCGAACGCGAAAAAATAGATGCTTCGGATTTAGGCATGCAAAATATTGTGTTAAGGGATTTGGTTGGCTACTTAAAGGAGTTTCCAAATGTGGACACCTTGTTGTTTACAGGTGGAAACAGTAAAAATGGCCCAGAATATTTTTTCAGAAAACATTTAAAGGAATACAATCTGAAATTGGAACTGGTTTCCAATGAAGTCCCTAGAATCCATCAATTTGAGTTATGTCATTCTGAGCCTTTCGACAATGCTCAAGACAGGCTGCGTGAAGCATCCATGACAAGTAATTGGAATGATGAGATTCCTCAATCGCAAAGCTCTTTTAAAAATGACAAAAGAATCATTAAAACCGTTTCCTTAACAGCACCTTCGGGAGCAGCCAACAGAGCTGTTGGAAGCATGCCTTTGTACAAACAGCTTAAACAAAAAAATCCAGAGTTCAATACCCTGGATTTTAGAATCATGCAATATCGTGAGTTTTTTTAAGGGGTTTCCATTGCACTTTTTAAGGCTTTTTCTCCACCAACTACAGGTAAACGAAGTGACGTTTTTTCTAAGTCTATAGTCAACTCTGTTCCAGGATTTGGCAATAAGGTATATTGATTGTCACTGGAAAAAATCATTAAAGCAATCTGCTGCCCTTTAGGGATAATTTGATCGTCTGGTTGTAAATCGAATGATATGGTATAAAATTTCCCAGGCACCAAAGGCTCACTTTCGGTTAAAGATTTGTGGTTCTGTGGATCTGCCCAACCTCGAGCAATAATTTTATCATTAATTTTAGCGTTTATATCCGTATTCCAAGGTAAAGACACCAACCAAACCGATAAGTTGGCTGCAGGTTTGCTACTGGCCAAAGTAATGGTTGCGTTTGCTAAACCAGAAAGGTGCACATCTTTAGAAAGCGTTTGGGTTACGTACAACAAACGATTGTTTGAACTTTCAGCTTGTGCCAAATCGTCTCCCGAAAATTGATAATCGTCCACCAAGTTTTCTTTTCCTTGATTTTTAGGCTTCTCAATGGTTAAGGAGCCTGTTTTTAAGCCTCCATTTTCAAGAAATAAAGTCACTTCCGAAGCATCTGGATTTGGATAGTCCTTATAGGAAGTTGGGCTATCTGGAGCATCATTTTCCCTAACAATCCATGCCTTGGCATCGTTTTCCACACCATTGTCAATACCGTGTAAATAATGGGTAAACCATCTGTTCATCATGCTGATTGGAGGAGGTCCACCATGACCATTTTGATGATAATATATTTGAGCAGGAATGTCCTGTTTTTTTGCCTGTTCATAAATTCTATAACTGTGTTCTGGCATCACATTCCAATCGTTAAAACCATGAGACATCAATAATGCAGCTTTCATAGGTTCCATATCGTTTATATAATCTCGTCCGGCCCAGAAATCGTTGTAATCACCCGTTAGTCTGTCCATGCCATTTTTCATTTCGGTATCTCTAATAACGCGATTGCCATAAGCGCGTTTAGATTCATCGCCACTATGGATAAAATCGTAAAGCACGTCGATATCTTCCCCTAAATAACCTCCTGGAGATCTTACCAAACCATTGGATCTATAATAATGATAATAGGATGTGTTTGGCGCAATAGGTATAATGGCTTCCAAACCTTCAACTCCAGTGGTTGCAGCAGCTAACGGAATAGTGCCATTATAAGATGTACCTGTCATGCCAACTTTTCCAGTAGACCAATAGGCTATAACCTCTTCGCTGCCTTCACGTTCGGTATAACCTTTCGCTTTGCCGGTTAACCATTCTATTACAGCTTTGGGAGCAAGGGATTCGTTGTCGCCACCAACAGTTGGCGAACCATCTGAAAGACCTGTTCCGGGTGACGATGAATGTACCACGATGTAACCCCTTGGTACCCATTTTAAAATATGCGAGTTAGAAATTACAGGTCTTTGTCCCATACGCTTTACCTCAGGATGCACTCGTTCTTTGGCAGCTTCGCCCAATTCGTGCTTTACATCCCAAAATAAACCTTCTTCATTTTGTGCTACACCAGCAAAATAAGGACTTGACACATAAATAACAGGAAGTTTTAAATTTTCTGTATCTGTTTGTGGTGGTCTGGTAACAGATACATGCATTCGGTCCAATTTGCCGTCGCCATCTGTATCGAATTCTGTTTCAACCCATAAATCGTGTCTAATCCAGCTTTCAGGTTTACTGAATGCTGGAACAATTTGAGCTTCACCATTTTCAAAAACCGGAGTCGCTTTTTCTTGTGAAAAAGAAAAAGGGAAGGTTACTAAAAACAGGACATTGAGTACTAATTTTAATGATGTTTTCATGTTCTAAAAAATGTATTTATTTGATGTTTACTAAGGTCGTTTTTTTTAATTGTAAAAGCAAGTTAGAGATATAACCAAGCCCAAGCCATAAGCGCAAACTGGAGAGGGATTCTTAAAATTAAAATCCATTGTGGGATGCCTGCTCCTGCTTTTTCACTTGAAAGCATGTAGACATGAACCAATAAAAACACTGCTAACATGGCTATTATGCCATAAATAGCAAAGGTTCTGCTGCTATTGAAACATAAAGCAATTCCCAAAACTATTTCTGCAATACCACTTAATAAAACCAAAAACTTATGGTTGGGTAGGTACTTTGGCATGATTCTCATGTACATTTTAGGCCTTATAAAATGCATGATACCAGCTGAGATATATAAAAAAGCCATAAGGTATAGGTGCCAAGGATTACTCATCTTTAAACGCTTTGTAGGAGATTCCGATGCCATAATTGTTCAATCCTGCTTTTAACAAACTGGAATCGTTAATGTTTTCTTTTTTAAATTGAATCCATTGATTATGGTTAACGAACACCCGTTTAATATAGGTGTTGTTTTCAGGTATTTCGTTGGTAAAAGGCAAAAGTGGTCTAAAATTGGTTGGAATTTTTACGGTCTGACCTCTAGATTTTATTTCCTTATATTTTTTATTTGGCAAAAGTTTTCCAGAATCATCTGTATAACCCAATACCTGTATGGAAACAAAAAAACCGGAATCCGGAATATAAATATCGTAAGCAGAGACATCCATGGCATAAGCATCTCCATCTTTTTCAGTGACTCTAAATACCATGTTCTCGTAGCTTAAGGGTTTGCCTGGAAATCCATTGTTATTGTGGTACACTTTCACTTTGAACAATGTGGAAAAAGGTTTTTTTTCAGCATTTGCTTTATGTCTCTTTTCCCAGTCCACAGATTCCAAGGCAATGGGAAATTGTATTTCTGTTAATTTTTTGAGCTTGGTATCTGGATTTTTAAAATATACGGCAATTTCAGATTCAATGGTTGGAAGCCAACAGGCATAATAATCGTCATCCAGATAAGGTTTAATGGTTTCTTCCTTATATTTTCTGTCTATTTTGGCACGAACCACAACCTCGTCCAATTCATCTATAAATGGTTGGAGTTGTAGTGTGTCTGATACTGTTTCCGAAGATATATGTAAATCTTTAAATCCTAATGCGGAAATAAAAAGGGAATCAATGTCTGGATATATTTTCTTTGTAAAAACAAACATGCCTTCATCGTCTGCAAAAACCCCTTGTCCGTTCCCGAAAGAAATGGTTGCATAAGACACAGGATGCTTGGTTTGTGAATCGATAATAATGGTTTGCGCAAAACTGGTAATTGAACAAAAGAATAATAAGATACTTTGCTTAAACATAAGCTTTATGGACAAATTTGAAAATGAAATTTAAAGATAGTTAAAAAAAATCCTGTTCATTGATATTAACAGGATTTTAAGTGAAAAAATGTCAAAGACATGACTCTCTGGTCTGCTTTTTAGATCAAAATTAGTACCAGCGTTTCTTTTTCTTTTTTGAAGCTTGGCTTTTTCTGCCCTTTTTATGTTTATTTCCAGATTGTTTGGGTTTATGAACAATGGCTTTGGCTTTTGGGTCCAATGGATAAGGATGCTGTTCTTCAACCGGAATTTGGATCTGTATCAATTGCTGAATGGTTTGAACATAGTTTTTTTCGTCTGCACTGCAAAACGAGTAAGACATACCAGAGTTTCCAGCACGTCCTGTTCTTCCAATTCTGTGGACATAAGTTTCAGGTATGTTTGGCAAATCGAAATTAATAACGGCATCCAATTCATTGATGTCTATCCCTCTGGCAGCCACATCTGTAGCAATTAAGATGTTTACCATGCTACTTTTAAACTTTTTCAAAGCCGTTTGTCTATCGGTTTGCGATTTGTCTCCATGTAGTGTTTCCACCTGATATCCATTTTTAATAAGGGTTTGTTCTAATTTGTCTACTCCAAATTTAGTACGTCTAAAAATAAGGATACTTCCTTTAATTTCGTTTCTTAACAAATGCAAACACAGTTCTATTTTATTGCGTTTTGGTACATAATACAATATTTGTCCCACTGTTTTTGCTGCAGAAGAGGTTTGTGCCACTTCTATGCGTTCTGGTTGTGTTAAGATGGTGTTTGCCAATTGCTCTACTTTAAAAGGCATGGTTGCCGAAAACAATAAAATTTGCTTTTGTTTAGGGCATAAGCTTTCAATATGTTTTATATCATCAATAAATCCCATATCCAGCATGAGGTCTGCTTCATCCAGTACCAAAATTTCAACGTGGCTTAAATCGACCATCTCTTGTTTGTGTAAATCAATCAGTCTTCCAGGCGTTGCCACTAAAATATCAACCCCTTTGGTTAGGACATCGATTTGGGGTTCTATGGACGTACCACCAAAAATAACAGTTGCCCTTAAATTGGTATGCCTACCATATGCCTTAAAATTATTCCCAATTTGTAAAGCCAATTCTCTTGTAGGACTTACTATGAGCGCTTTAATTTTTTTGCCTCCTTTGGGAGCATCTTGTTTTTCAAATAACAATTGTAATATGGGTAATGCAAACGCAGCCGTTTTTCCGGTTCCGGTTTGTGCAGAGGTAATCACATCTTTTTTTGCCAGAACCAACGGAATGGTTTTCTGCTGCACGAGCGTGGGAATGGTATAGCCTTGTTCTTCAATGGCTTTTAAAAGTGGATTTATAAGTTGTAAGTCTTTAAACGACATGTATGATTATTTTTTACAAAGATAGTTGAAATTTAAAGGAATTAATTTTTGTTTACATATTTCATAAAAGGAACAACACGCTTTTTTAGAATGCTTCTGATAATAAAATACAAAATCTGTAATGCGACTTAAAAAATTTATTATAGATTTGCGACATCTAAATGAGAAAAAATCGCGTACATAGTATTTGTAAGAAGAATTGGAAATTTTCCAAAGGCTAGAACGTACATTATATTTAAACTAAAGATTTAAGCGTTCTACCAAAAAGTTAGAACGCTTTTTTATTATAACAAATTTAAAATGAATTTATTTAGGGTAATATCAATTTGTAAGTCAATTAATAATACACGTAAACATATGTGTAAGCACATACTTATTTATCAAAGTGAATAAAATAACATAAAATTATAATTTTAAATCCCTTTGATCTACGTTACAATCAAAGGGATTTTTTTTTACGGCAAACCATGAAAAATAAATTAACACTAATATTAAAAAAAGAGATTTTACTTAAAGAGCTAAAAAGCTATACATGGGTGTTTATGGGCTCTGTACTTTTGGCAATTGCTTATGTTGTATTTATTATTCCACATAATATTGTCCCTGGAGGAATTCTGGGTTTAAGTATTGTAGTAAATAAACTTACTGGTTTAACAATTGGACTTTTGGCATTATTGGTTAATATTCCTTTGCTTTTATGGGGAACCAAAGTTTTAGGTGTAAAAACAGGAATAAAGACGGCATTTTCAATGGTTTTGGTTTCATTTTATATAGATACATTCTCATCTTTATTAAAAAACAAAGTTTATGTTGAAGATGTTCTAGTTTCGTCTGTTTTTGGAGGGGCTATTATTGGTTTGGCAGTTTCTATTGTAATGAACGCAGGAGCAACAACTGGAGGAAATGATATTTTAGTTAGGATATTGGCAACTAAAATTAAACTTCCATACAATCAATTAATTTTAATTATTGATGGTATCGTAATCTTTTTAGGAGTTTTGGTTTTTGAGGATTTTACTATGGCAGCTTATAGTATTATAGCTATTATAGCTATAAGTAAAACCATTGCGTATTATATTAAAAAATCACTTAAAAGTATGACACTTTTGGTGTTTTCATCAAAAAATTTATTAATTCAGGAAACGATATTGGAAAATAAAGAGATAACCGAAAGTGTCTTAAAATTAATTCATTACGATTCAAATGGAAAATTAATTTTAATAACTAGGAACACAAAAAAACTTGAAATTGTTAGAGCATTAATTTATAAAATTGATCCAAAAGCTACAATTTCGGTGTTAGAGTCTAATAACGATACTTTTTAAATCTTAATTTTAAAATAAAACCTCTAAAAAGCTACTTAAAGTATAAGTGGCTTTTTTTTTTTGATAAATAAAACCTTTCCTTCGGACAATAAAACCCTTGTTTCGTCCCTAAGCGCTTGATAATCCGACTTGTAATCGTCTATCTTTAAACATCTCCAAACACCGATCTTTATCTTAAATGGGTTTGTAACAACCTTTTTATTATATCATTATCAGTTAAAGTTATTTACTTATCTATTTGCAAGGGTTGCAAGTAATGCTATTAATCAATTAAATTATTAAATTATGTTAAAAAAATGTATTGCATCTATAGGGATGCTAGTCATGGTTTTAGGGGTTTCATATCAAGCTGAAGCTCAAGAATCGAAAAATTATTCCATGTGGGAAACAGTTTTGCTGACTCCAGATTATACAAATCTAAAAGTCTTTGAAGAAAACATGAGAAAGCACAACGAAATGTATCATAAAAACGGGCCACATAAGGCTGTTGTTTATAATATTTCCTCTGGGCCAAATGCAGGAAGTTTAATCTGGCAAATGGGTCCCATGATGTTTAAACACAACGATTCCAGACCTGAAGGAGCACATGATATAGATTGGAGGGACAATGTGATGCCTTATATTAAAAAAATTCACACTGTTGAATATTGGACGCAAGACGATGACCTATCCAATACAGCTATGCTTGCTGGAGAAAGTGTTAAGTATCCAATTTTATTTGTAAGAATCATGGAGCTTAAAAATGATGGTCAATATTTAATGAAAGATTTTTTTAAGAAAGTGAGCAGCACAATAAAATCCATGCCAGGCGATAACCCTTGGGGATTGTATTACAACGAGTTTATACAAGGAAACCTGGGTAGACATGTGGCATCTGTTAGCTTTAATAAAAGTTGGACTGAGTTTGATAAAGAGGGACCAAATTTTAAAGAAGCATTCGAAAAAATTTATGAAAAAAACAGTTTCCAGGATTTTCTGGAAGCAAGAGACCATCTTATTGAAGATACGTTTGATGAAATTTGGATATACAATAAAAACCTAAGTGGCGATTAAACAACCAATCACACATCACTGATAAAAAAACCCACCTTTAAAGTTTAAAAGGTGGGTTTTTAGTTTTATATAACAATCAAGTTTACTTGATCATCTCGTAGCTACGCTTAATGAAATTAGTAAGTTCTTGACCTTTTAAAAGTCCTTGAGACAATCTGGCCAAATCCAAACTTTGGTTTATTAAACGTTCTTGTTTCTTTTTGGTTTTGGTGGCCAATATTTCACCAACCAATTCAGAGTTTGTGTTTACAACCAAGTTGTACATGTCTGGCATGTTGCCCATTCCAAACATACCACCACCAGTTTGTTGCATTTCTTTCATTCTGCGCATAAATTCTGGTTGGGTAATCATAAAAGGAGTGGCCTCGCTGTCCATGGTCTCTAGTTGAACCGAGAATTTTTCTGCAGGAATCACTTCTTTTAAAAGGGTTTCCAGTTCAGTTTTCTGTTCATCGGTTAATTTGGAAATCTTGGTATCTTCTTTCTTGATCAAGTTGTCAATATGGTCTGCATCTACTCGGGAAAAAGTAATGTTTTCTTTTGTGGATTCCAGTTTTTGCATTAAATGACTCACAATTGGGGAATCCAATAACAAGACTTCGTAACCTTTGGCTTTGGCAGCTTCAATATAACTGTGTTGGGCATCTTCATTGGAAGCATACAAAATCACTAATTTATCGTCTTTGTCTGTTTGATTTGCTTTTATTTTGTTGAAGAGCTCTTCATAGGTATAATACGTACCATCTACTGTTGGATACAGCGCAAAGGCATCAGCTTTTTCAAAGAATTTATCTTCTGAAAGCATCCCATATTCAATCACGATTTTAATATCGTTCCACTTGGCTTCAAAATCTTTACGGTTTTCGTTAAACAACGATTTTAATTTATCTGCAACCTTTCTGGTAATGTAAGATGAAATCTTTTTTACAGCACCATCAGCCTGCAAATAAGAACGCGATACGTTTAATGGAATATCCGGCGAATCGATGACACCACGTAACATGGTTAAAAATTCTGGCACGATGCCTTCTACATTATCTGTTACAAAAACCTGGTTTTGATAAAGTTGTATTTTATCTTTTTGAAGGTTTAAATCGTTGGTCATCTTTGGGAAATATAAAATCCCTGTAAGATTGAACGGGTAATCTACATTTAAATGAATGTGGAATAAAGGCTCCTCGAACTGCATAGGGTACAATTCCCTGTAGAAACTTTTATAATCTTCGTCTTTTAGGTCTGTTGGTTGTTTGGTCCAAGCAGGATTTGGGTTGTTGATGATGTTATCAACGGTTATTTTTTTGTGTGGCTCTGTAGTTTCCTTGCCATCTTTGTCTTTCGTGGTTTTAGGGGTAAAATCCGGATCGTTTATTTCCTTGGTTCCAAATTTAATGGGAATAGGCATAAACTTGTTATACTTGGTAAGCAATTCACGAATGCGTGCTTCTTCTAAAAATTCGGTTGAATCTTCAGCTATATGAAGAATGATTTCCGTGCCTCGCTCTGTTTTTTTGGAAGGCTCCAAAGAAAATTCAGGAGACCCATCACAAGTCCAGTGGGCAGCAGGTTCGTCTTTGTAAGATTTGGTAATGATCTCTACTTTGTCTGCAACCATAAAAGCAGAATAGAATCCAAGTCCAAAATGTCCTATAATGCCAGCATCTTTTCCGGAATCCTTGTATTTGTCCAAAAACTCTTCAGCACCAGAAAATGCAATTTGGTTAATGTATTTTTCAACTTCTTCAGCAGTCATACCAATTCCCTGATCGATAATGTGCAATTTTTTGCCTTTTTTATCAATCTTTACTTCAATTTTTGGTTGACCATACTCTACTTTAGCTTCTCCAATACTTGTTAAATGTTTCAGTTTTAAAGTAGCATCTGTAGCGTTACTAATTAACTCACGTAAAAAGATTTCGTGATCGCTATACAGGAATTTTTTAATTAATGGAAAGATATTTTCTACCGAAACATTAATATTTCCTTTTGTCATAATTTATGGTATTTATCATTCCCTTGCATGTGCTGAACCCGTTTCAGTAAAGAAGGGAATCCTGTTAATAATATATTTGTTTTTGATGCAATCTATAAAACAACAAAAATGCCAAGCCTGAATAAGTGACAAACTGACACAATGATTTATAATTGGAGGTTGACGATTTTTGATATAAAAAAACAAGTTTTTTGAATTTTTAAATATTTTGAAAATAAATATTATTCTAAGTGCTATCTTTAAATTTTATACTAATAACTGAAATACTGTGCAATTGGATTACGATTATGTAATTATTGGTAGTGGCTTTGGAGGCTCGGTGAGTGCTTTAAGGCTTTCTGAAAAAGGCTATAAAGTCCTGATTATTGAAAAAGGAAAATGGTTTAAGGGCAAGGATTTCCCTAAAACCAACTGGAACCTAAAAAAATGGCTTTGGGAACCAAGAGTTAGCCTATATGGTTTTTTTAAAATGACCTTTTTAAATCATGTCACTGTACTGTCTGGAGTGGGTGTTGGTGGAGGCTCTTTAACCTATGCGAATACCTTGCCAATTCCCAAAAAGGAATTCTTTAATACTGGAAGTTGGGCACATTTAAATGATTGGGAATGCCAACTAAAGCCTTTTTACACGAAGGCCTACGAGATGTTGGGGGCCAATACCAACCCAAAATTGTATGCTTCGGATGAACTGATAAAAGATTTGGCAAAAGACATTGGAAAAGAAACTCATTTTGAAGCCACCAAAGTAGCTGTGTATTTTGGGGAAGCTGGTAAAACTGTACCTGACCCTTATTTTAAAGGTAAAGGACCAGACAGGACTGGTTGTGTGTTTTGTGGAGCCTGTATGACAGGCTGTAGATATAATGCCAAAAACACCTTGGATAAAAACTATTTGTATTTGGCACAACAGCTTGGAGCCAAAATTCTTGCAGAAAAGGAAGTGTTTAATGTTTCTGTGTTAGGAAAGGATGATGGTTCCAATGGTTATAGAATTGATTTTAAGTCAAGCATGGGAAAAAAAAGTAGAGCAAGCGTTACAAGCAAAGGAGTAATTTTTTCAGGAGGCGTTATGGGAACGGTTCCATTGCTTTTAAAATTGAAAAAAACCTCTTTGCCAAAGTTATCTGACGTTGTAGGGAAAAACATCCGAACCAATAATGAGTCTTTGTTATTGGTAACTTCTACAGATAAAAATCCGAAAGATTATTCTAAAGGGATTGCCATTGGTTCCATTCTGCATACAGATAAAAATAGCCATTTGGAACCTGTAAGATATGGAGAAGGTTCCAGTTTTTCTAAGGCTTTAACCATGCCAACCATCTATAAAAAATTTGCTCTATTTAGGTTGCTAGGCATTATCGGTTTGTTTTTTAAACAACCTACCCGATTTTTTAAAACCATCTTCTCCAAAAAATATGCACAACGTACTACCATTCTATTGTTTATGCAAACCTTGGATAGCACGTTACAAATTAAATTGGGCAAATTAACCAAAATGAAAACGGTTAAGGAATCTGGAACCAAACCAAGCGCTTTTATTCCAGAAGCTATGGCTTTGGGAAAACAAGTAGCAGAAAAAGTGAAGGGTATTCCATATGCCAATTTTACGGATGCTATGTTGGGAACACCAACTACAGCGCATATTTTAGGAGGTGCAGTGATGGCAAAAGATACTTCAAAGGGAGTAATTGATAAACATAATAAAGTATTTGGTTACCAAAATATGTTGGTTTGTGATGGCTCCATGATTTCTGCCAATCCAGGAGTGAATCCGTCATTGTCCATTACGGCCATTACAGAGCATGCCATGAGCAAAATAGAACCCAAAAAAGCATAGGTGAAAAGCATGCAATTAAGATTTTATTGTTAATAAGGGCATAGGGAAGAATCTTAAAAAAACATGGTATTTATTCAAATAAATAAGTCGGGTTGACAATAAGAAAAAAACCACCAATTTGGTGGTTTTTTTAGGTTGCTTAATCAGTTTCTTTTAATTGGTTCCACTTTTAGTTTCAGTATTGTTCTTTACATGGTCTTCCAGCCATTTATCTTGTTCCCATAGCATGTGCAGGATGGATTCTTTGGCAGCATAACCATGACTTTCTTTAGGCAGCATTACCAATCTTACAGGGGCTCCCAATCCTTTTAAAGCATTAAAATAACGTTCACTTTGCAACGGATAGGTTCCAGAGTTGTTATCGGCTTCGCCATGAATTAAAAGTAAAGGGGTTTTCATGGTGTCTGCATGCATAAAAGGCGACATGTTGTAATAAATTTCTGGCGCTTCCCAATAATTGCGCTCCTCACTTTGAAAACCAAAAGGGGTTAAGGTTCTGTTATAAGCGCCACTTCTGGCAATTCCTGCAGCAAACAGGTTGGAGTGGGATAATAAATTGGCTGTCATAAATGCACCATAACTATGACCACCAACGGCTACTTTATGCCTGTCTATATATCCCAAAGCATCTACAGCGTCAATGGCAGCTTTTGCATTGGCAACCAATTGCTCTATGAAGGTGTCGTTAGGTTCTTCGTCTCCTTCACCAACTATGGGAAAAGAAGCATCGTCCAAAACCACATAACCTCTGGTTACCCAATATATGGGAGAACCATACCAAGGATAGGTAAACTCATTGGAACTTTTGGTGTTTTGTCCAGCACTGCTTTTGTCCTTAAATTCTTGAGGATAAGCCCACATAATCATGGGATACTTTTTGCCTGCTTCATAATCTGTAGGCAAATAAAGTGTTCCGGTTAATTCCAGACCATCTGCACGATTGTATTTTATCACTTCTTTTTGAACATCTTGAATGCTTTTGAACGGATTTTCGAACTGGGTTAATGGTTGTAAGCCTATGCGTTTTTTTATGTTTCTTATATAATAGTTTGGAAATTGGTTTTTTGATTCAATCCTAACCACATACTCACCTTGTTTGGCATTTAAGGCCATGGTAATGTCTTCAACTTGATCTGTTAATTTTGAATGATACAGTCTGTTGGTTTGTAGGGTTTCCAGATTAATCTCATCTATAAAAGGAAATTTTCCAGCGTCGCTATAACCATCACCTATAAGATATGCGTTATTGTTATCCAGTTCCAAAACATACTCATCAAACTCATTTTTGGTACTTACAAAATTCCCAGGATTGTTGTAAACATCTTGATAATTCCTATCGAAAACTATTTTTGGTTCTTGTTTGTTGTTGGATGGATTAAAGAGATAGGTTCTGGTGTTTCTGGTGTTCCACCAATAATCATGTGCTAAAGCCGTATTGTCATTTCCCCATTGAATATATCTAAAACGGTCTTTGGTTTTTAAAAGTGATGTTATTTTACCTGTAAAGGGCGCGTCCTGCATAAATACTTCATCTCTAAAAGGGACTTCGTTCTCTGGGTCTCCACCATCCAGGGCTTCCGTCCAAACTAAGGTTGCTGGTTTGTCGTTTCGCCAGTTTACATCTCTTTTTCCTGTACGCTCTGCCATAAACCCTTTTGGCAAATCTTCAATTAAAGGAACTTCTAAGAAGGTGTTTACAAAGTCGCCATTGGCTTTGTAAATAGTGGTAGTTGAAGGAAACCTGTAATAAGGGACCAAATAAGAAAAAGGTCTGTTAATGGTAGTGACCATTACATAATTGCCGTCTGGTGAAAAAGATACATCGCGATACATGTCGCTTTTTTTCCAAAGACTAGAAGAGCCATCCATGTTTATTTTGTGGAGTTCTGCTTGGGTTAAAAGTTCAAAATTGTATTCATCATTTTTGTTTTTAAGCAAATCCTGATAGGTTCTGTTCTGTGCTTCTACACCAGCTTCACTTACAGAAACTGTTGGGCCTGTAGGAATGGCTTCTGTTGTATCTATTAAATCCTTTCTATTTTCTGGAAGCGTGGTCACTAAAAGCGAATTGCTGTCTTTATACCAAGTAAAAGGCCTTCCCATATTGGCATTTAAATTGGCCTGGCTTAGTTTTTTGGCTTTGGCATTTTCAATGTCCAATACCCAAAGCTCAACCCCTGAAGTTACCGTATTGGTAAAGGCCATATACTCTTGATTTGGCGACCAAGAAAAGTTTGCAAAACGACCGTTTTCAGGCAAACCATTAACGTCTTGTATGTTGCCATCTTGGCCAACCCTTACTTTTAAATTTATAAAGTATCTGGTTCTGCTGCCTATATTGGTCACAGGATTGATACGCAAACCTCCTAAACGCATCTCGGTTTCAGAAAGTTCCTCAATGCTTTTAAAATTGCTCCTGTACAGAAAAACAATGTTTTTTCCTTTACTGTCTATTTGAATGCTTGGAGCTAGAGGCGCTTCGGCCAATTCTAAAATGCTTTGTGGTGGTTTTTGATAGCTAAGGTTTTCTTGTCCGAAACTTAAGGTAGTCACAAACAAAAACAAATAAAATAAAGATGTTTTCATATTGATGTATGTTTTTGGTTTTTAAAGCTACTAAAACTTCGGTATGTAATTATTAAAAACGTGTTAAAAATGACGGTTTTTTAAGAATGTCATATTTAAAATCAATTATTATGCGAATACTACTTTTAATGATTAAATTGCAAACCTGATTAAACGACTAAATTGCTTATTTATGTATAATTCAAAAATTATTGGTTTAGGAAAGTATGTTCCTGATAATGTGGTGACTAATGATGACTTGTCCAAAATGATGGACACTAGTGATGCATGGATTCAAGAACGTACTGGTATCCAGGAAAGACGTTGGGTAAAGCCAGGCTCTGGAGATACCACCTCTGTAATGGGAGTAAAAGCTGCCAAAATAGCTATAGAACGTTCAGGTATAGATAAAGATGATATTGACTTTATTATTTTCGCAACCTTAAGTCCGGATTATTATTTTCCTGGACCTGGTGTTTTTGTCCAAAAAGAACTGGACATCAAAACGGTTGGCGCACTGGATGTGCGAAACCAATGCTCTGGCTTTGTGTACGCCTTGTCTGTAGCAGATAATTTCATTAAAACAGGCATGTATAAAAATGTGTTGGTGATTGGTAGTGAATTGCATTCCCATGGCTTGGATAAAACCGATAGAGGCAGAGGCGTTTCGGTTATTTTTGGAGATGGTGCAGGAGCAGCTGTTTTAACAAGGGAAGAAAGCCATACCAAAGGTATTTTGTCCACGCATTTACATTCGCAAGGAGAATATGCCGAAGAATTGGTGGTAAAAGCTCCTGGCATGGGAACACGTTGGGTAACAGATATTTTAGCTGAAAACAACCCGGAAGACGAGAGTTATTTTCCTTATATGAACGGACAGTTTGTATTTAAAAATGCCGTAGTGCGTTTTAGTGAAGTGATTCATGAAGGGTTGGAAAAAAATAGCTTGGAAGTCAGCGATATTGATATGTTAATTCCACATCAAGCCAATTTAAGAATTTCTCAATTTATTCAAAATAAGTTTAAACTCTCAGATGACCAAGTGTTTAATAACATTCAAAAATATGGAAATACCACTGCAGCTTCCATTCCTATTGCTTTAACAGAAGCTTGGGAAGCTGGAAAAATAAAGGAAGGCAACACTGTGGTTCTTGCTGCTTTTGGTAGTGGTTTTACTTGGGGAAGTGTTATTATTAAATGGTAATAGGTTCCAGCACAGACAGATATTCCCAAACCAAAGAAAGGGAATATTTAAAAGTTTGTTTTTAATACTTAATGAAAGCAACCAAATTATAATGGCATATGCAGTATCTGGAAAACGGAAGAAGTTATTACAGACTAATGCCTAAGCTTTAATCCAACAAAAAACCCGAAACAAACTTGTTTCGGGTTTTTCACTACTAACCAATTTTAACTAACACTAACCATAAAAAGTTTTTTATAGTAAGATTACTTAAAAACTTATCACTTATTATTATAGACGTATAAAAGGCCATTTTATTTCATGGGAATCTGTTTTTAACTATCATTTAACAATTTTACATCAAAAACCCAAAGCAAAAAGCTTTGGGTTTTCTCCATTTAATAGCCAGACTTAACACTAACCATCAACTATTATGTAGGCTATCAAATATATTGTTGTATTATTTTAAGACAACATATTTTGTGTTTAATTAATAGACGCTTAAATTTGAGATATGTTACTTTTTTTAACAACACTTAACAGACTTTAACAGATGAATAGAAAAACATTGGTTCTTGGAGCTTCCTTAAATCCTAGCAGATATTCTCACATAGCAATGAATCGTTTAAAACAAGCTGGACATGAGGTCGTGGCCATAGGTTTAAAACAAGGGCTTGTTCAAGGAGTAAACATAAACACAGATTTGATGACTTTTAAGGACATAGATACGGTTACACTTTATTTAAATCCTAAAAACCAGGTACCTTATTACGATTATATTTTATCCCTAAAACCAAAACGTGTGATTTTTAATCCAGGTACCGAAAACCCAGAGTTTTATAATATTTTAAAAATGAACAACATTGATTTTGAAGTGGCCTGCACTTTAGTGCTGCTTTCTACGAATCAGTATTAACCCTAAAAAGGTTAATAACCCATTTAAAATTAAAATAAAGAAGCCAAATTCAAAACCAAACCATTTTGAACTGTTCACACTTATTATATAAGATAGAACAGGCGAAAGAATAGCGATTACTGGAACTAGCTTGTCTTTTACTTGCCATTTTGTAAACAAACCAAAAGCATAAAGTCCAAGTAAAGGTCCATAGGTATAACCTGCAAAAACAAAGAGTTTTGCAATAACACTTTCATCTTTTATAAGGTATTTAAAGGAAACAATCACAAGAATTAAAACAATGGAAAAAAGCACATGGATCTGCTTTCGTTTGGCTATTTGTGCTTCAGGTCCCAGTTTCTTTTCAATATCTAAAATATCAATGCTAAAAGAAGTTGTTAAAGCTGTTAAAGCACTATCGGCACTACTGTAAGCAGCTGCAATCAATCCTATAAGGAAAAATACAAACACACCAATGCCCAGATGGTTTTTAGCCAAAATAGGGAACAAATCGTCTTTGTGGGCATCAATACCGTTTTGTGCTGCATAAACCGTTAGTAGCAAACCCAAACATAAAAAGATGAAATTCACAACGGTTAAAACAATGGTAAACCAAAACATGTTTTTCTGGGCATCTTTCAGCGTTTTACAGGTCAGGTTTTTTTGCATCATATCTTGGTCCAGGCCAGTCATTACTATGGCAATAAATGCTCCAGAGATAAATTGCTTCCAAAAGTAATTACTGGATTTAAAATCGTCGAAAAAGAAGGTTTTAGACAAGTCGCTATCCAAGATAAAACCTAAAATGTTGCCACTATCCAAGCCCAATTCACCACTTACAAAATAAATGGTAACACCTACTGCAATAAGCATAAAAAGAGTTTGTAAGGTATCTGTCCATACAATGGTTTTTATTCCAGACTTAAAGGTGTACAACCATATCAATAAAACGGTAATTATAACGGTTTGCCAGAAAGCGATACCTATGTCATCAAACAAGATTACCTGTAATACATTGGCAACCAAAAAGAGTCTAAAACTGGCTCCAACCACTCTTGAGATCAAGAAAAATGAAGCTCCAGTTTTATAGGAATAATTTCCAAATCGTTCTTCCAAATATGTGTAAATGGAGGTAAGGTTAAGTTTGTAATACAAAGGGAGTAACACTGTTCCTATAACCAGATAACCCACAATATAGCCCAAAACCACTTGCATGTAACTAAATTGAGAAGCCTCTATCCAGCCAGGTACAGAGATAAATGTCACTCCGGAAAGCGAGGCGCCAATCATCCCAAAAGCCACTACAAACCAAGGCGATTGTTTGTTTCCTTTAAAAAAGGCATCATTTCCAGATGTCTTTCCAGTGAAATAGGAAATTAAAATAAGCACTCCAAAGTAGGATAAAATAAGTAATATTATTTGAGTAGCATTCATAAGAAAGAGGTTTCTGGTGTTCAAATTACACGTATTATCTGGCAAAATCCAAATTTTTATTACGCAAGAAGTGGCAATTAAAAAGAATGTTATAAAATTAGTGTAATTTCATACGAAGTAGTAAATTCGCAGCTATGGAATTTTCGTCTAAACTTTTGGAAAAAGCAGTACAGGAAATGTCGCAGTTGCCAGGAATAGGTAAGCGAACAGCGTTACGGCTCATGCTGCATTTGTTAAGGCAACCTGAAAATCAAACCCTTGAGTTGGCCAAAGCATTAAAAGCCATGAGAACCGACATAAAATTCTGTAAAAGTTGTAACAATATTAGCGATCAGGACATTTGCGAAATCTGTGCCAATCCTCACAGAACCCACGAAATCATTTGTGTGGTAGAAGACATTCGCGATGTTATGGCTATAGAAAACACCAGCTCCTTTAAGGGATTGTACCATGTGTTGGGTGGGAAAATTTCCCCTATGGATGGTATAGGGCCTAACGATTTAAACATTCAGCCTTTAGTGGAAAAAGTAAAACAGGGAACCGTTAAGGAACTTATTTTTGCCTTGGGTTCCACCATGGAAGGAGATACCACCAATTTCTATATTTATAAACAAATTCAGGATTATCATGTAACAACTTCAACCATAGCTCGAGGGATTTCGGTTGGAAACGAATTGGAGTATACAGACGAAATTACCCTTGGACGAAGCATTATCAATCGCATTCCTTTTGAAGCATCCTTAAAATCCTGATTATATACTGTTGAAATTATCCGTTATCATATTAAACTATAATGTGCGCTATTTTTTAGAGCTTTGTCTAAGAAGCGTAGAAGCTGCCATTGCCAATTTGGATGCAGAAATTATTGTGGTGGACAATAATTCCCAAGATGATAGCTGCCAGATGGTCAAACAGCTATTTCCCAAGGTGAAGCTTATTGAAAATAAATCCAATGATGGGTTTTCTAAAGGGAATAACTTAGGGATTAAACAGGCACAAGGGGAATATCTATGCATCTTAAACCCAGACACCATTGTTGCCGAAGACACTTTTGAGATATTGTTGAAATTTGCCGATACCAAGCCAAATCTAGGTCTTTTAGGCTGTAAGTTAATAGATGGTAAAGGTGAATTTCTTCCTGAAAGCAAACGTAACATCCCAACCCCAATGGTTTCCATTAAAAAGCTATTGGGTTATTCAAAACCGTATTATGCCCATCATTTGGGACCAGACCAAACAGGAAAAATAGCCATGTTGGTTGGTGCTTTTATGATAGTAAAAAAGAACATATACCTGGAAGTTGGAGGCTTGGATGAAGATTATTTTATGTATGGCGAAGACATAGATCTGTCTTATAAAGTGTTAAAGGCTGGATATCAAAACTATTACCATCCTGCCACCACAGTTATACATTTTAAAGGCGAAAGCACCTTAAAGGATAAAGCCTATGCCAAACGTTTTAATGGAGCCATGCAATTGTTTTTTGAAAAACATTACAAGCCCAATTGGTTGTTTAACCTGTTAATTTGGATTGGTATTAAAGTAGTGTCCATTTTTTATCCAAAAGGCGAAGAGTCTACCAGTCGTGTAAAAGAATATGTTTTAATTTCCAACAAGGAAAACCCTCAACTACAAAAGGTTTTGCCTAAAAACATGGAAACACAAGCTCATCTTGCTAACTACGTTCCCAATGTTGAATATATTCTGGATATGGAGTATTTAGGATATAAAAAAGCGATAGAATTGGTTTCTAAAAACAACATAAAACATCCAAGTACTTTTAAATTTATACTTAAAAACTCTCAGGTTGTATTGGGTAGCAATAGTTCTAAAAGTCGTGGTGAAGTCATTCAGCTAAAAAATAATTAATTAAAGAAACTGTAATAGATTCAATGATTTTTCATTAATTTTGCAGTCATAATTTAAAAAAATACAGTTCCATTACAGATATGGCAAAATTTGAATTAAAACTCCCAAAAATGGGGGAAAGTGTTGCAGAAGCAACCATTACTTCTTGGTTAAAGGAAGTTGGTGATACCATTGAAGCAGACGAAGCAGTTTTAGAAATTGCAACAGATAAAGTAGATAGCGAAGTGCCTAGTGAAGTTGAAGGTGTTTTGGTTGAAAAACTTTTCAATGTGGACGATGTGGTTCAAGTAGGTCAAGTAATTGCAATTATTGAAACTGAAGGGCAAGGCTCTGCAGAAACAGCTGCTCCAAAAGCAGAAAGCAAACCAGACGCAGTCGCAGATCAAGCAGCTGTGGCTCAAGTAGCGCAAACGGTTGAAACAGCCAAAGAAACCGTAACAGCCATTAGTTCTTCGGAAGAGAGGTTTTATTCTCCTTTAGTTAAAAATATTGCCAAAAAAGAAGGCATCTCCCAAGCGGAATTAGATGCCATTTCAGGTACTGGCAAAGATGGTCGTGTTACCAAAAACGACATTTTAGCACATTTAGAGTCTAGAAGCTCTGCTCCACAGCCTAAAAAAGCACCGGAAGCTCCAAAAGCTGCTCCTGCCAAAACAGAAAAAACAGCTCCTGTTGTGGCTAGTGGTGACGACGAAATTATAGAAATGACCAGAATGGGTAAAATCATTGCGCATCACATGGTAGAATCGGTTCAAACCTCTGCTCACGTGCAAAGCTTTATAGAAGCCGACGTGACCAAGATTTGGAACTGGAGAAAGAAAGTGAAAGATGCTTTTGCAAAACGTGAAGGCGAAAACCTAACCTTTACACCAATTTTCATGGAAGCCGTAGCAAAAGCCTTACGCGATTTTCCAATGATGAATATTTCCGTTCAGGGAGACACCATTATAAAGAAGAAACACATTAATCTTGGTATGGCTGCTGCTTTGGGAGATGGCAACCTGATTGTTCCGGTTATAAAAGATGCCGATCAGCTTAATTTGGTAGGTATGACCAAAAAAGTTAACGATCTAGCCAATAGAGCCAGATTAAACCAGTTAAAACCAGACGATATTCAAGGAGGAACTTATACAGTTACCAATGTTGGAACCTTTGGTAGTATTATGGGAACGCCAATTATCAACCAACCACAAGTTGGTATTTTGGCCCTTGGAGCCATTAGAAAAGTACCTGCAGTTGTTGAAACTCCTGAAGGCGATTTTATTGGTATCCGTTACAAAATGTTCTTATCCCATTCTTACGACCACAGAGTTGTAAATGGTGCTCTTGGAGGCCAATTTGTAAAAGCTGTTAAAGACTATTTAGAAGGCTGGGATTCCAATAGGGAGATATAAAACGGTTATTCCAAGTTGTCACACTGAGCTTGTCGAAGTGTTGTCTAAGAGTCTTATATAATATAGAAAAGCACCATTTTAGGATGGTGCTTTTTTGTTTTAATAATAGTATTGTCTTAAGGTTAATTCAAAGCCCAAACCATTGCTTTTTTTTTGGTAGCCCTAAAAATGGTACTGTGCTTTTCGTTAGGCTCATCTTGGTAGGTCCAGGTCATATTTTCGGGAGCTTCAGCTTCTAAAATCTTGGCGAGCTTTTGCGTGTGTTTGGAAATATCTTCTGCACCAGAACCTGCAAACCATAATTTTTTCTCATCAGAAGGGAAAACGGCTAAATGGTTGTTGGCTTCTTTAACCAAATTGAAATTGTTCCACCAAAGAGATGGATCCATGGCTATATAAAAATTAAAAGCTTCAGGCGCTATCAAAAAGGTTTCCATAACAAACAGTCCTGCTAGAGATTCTCCAATAATCCCTTTTTTGTTTGTAGTTCTATAAGTGTTGTTGATTTTGGGCATCAACTCATCGGTTATAAATCCACGGAAATTCTTGGCACCATCAGTTAGTGGACAGTATTGCGCATCGGCTTCAACTTCTGAAAAACCGGTTAAGTCCCTCCCTCTTTCCGTGTTTTCAATACCAACAAGAATATAAGGTGGAATATTTTTTTCTTCTATAAGCTTTGCAAGGGTATTTGCAATATGTGGAAAATCTTCTTTGATGCCACCATCTGGCATATATAAAACTGGAAACGAATCGCTACCATTTTTATAAGTAGGAGGTAGCCAAACATTAATTACTCTAGTTTCATCAACCAGACTGGATGCTATTGTGAAATTGTCGTGTTCTGGAATGGGATCGTTATTCTGTGGCTTGTTTTTACAGCTTATGAGTAAGATTGAGAGTAATGCTAAAGAGAATGTTTTTTTCATTTTCTATTTAAAAGAGTGATTGTTCTGTAATTATTCTTGGTCAACTTTTACGCCTTGGTTTCGCTATTTGCAATAATGATTGGCTTTGACTGGTTTTAATAAGAACGAAGGTCGCTTAATTATCCAATAAAGCCAAATTTCGGCAATTAGTTTTAGTTGATAGGTAGCCATTTTTATTTATTCTAAGTATCTTTGCACAAATTTTAAAACACATGCAACTCAATCTTACAAAACCCATCTGTTTTTTCGATTTGGAAACCACGGGAGTTAATATTACCAACGACCGAATTGTGGAAATTTCCATCTTAAAAGTCTATCCAGATGGCAAAGAAGAACGCTATACACGATTGGTAAACCCTACCATTCCCATTCCTCCAGAAGTGACAAAAGTCCATGGGATTTCAGATAAGGATGTGGCAGACAAACCCACTTTCAAGGAGCTGGCAAAGGAAATACACAACCTGATAAAGGATTCAGATTTGGGTGGTTTTAACTCCAACAGGTTCGATATCCCACTTTTAGCTGAAGAAATGCTGCGCGCAGACATCGATTTTGACATGAAAAACAGAATGTCCATTGATGTGCAAACCATTTTCCATAAAATGGAACAAAGAACCTTAGTGGCTGCCTATAAATTTTATTGCGATAAAAACCTGGAAGATGCCCATAGCGCAGAGGCAGATACTTTGGCCACTTATGAAGTTTTAAAAGCCCAAGTAGCCAAGTATGACGAGTTGGAAAACAATACCAAGTTTTTAGCAGAGTTTAGCTCTAGAAAAAAGTTTGCAGATTTTGCCGGATTTTTAATCTATAACAAAGAAGGGGAAGAATGTTTCTCTTTTGGAAAACACAAAGGCAAACGTGTTGTGGATATTTTAGAGACCGAACCTGGTTATTTTGGTTGGTTACTGAATGCCGATTTCCCACTTTACACTAAAAAAGTGCTCACTTCAATTAAATTAAGGGACCTTAACAACAAATTAGATTAGTTTGTCATTCCTGCGAAGGCAGGAATCCATAAAGCAAGAAATTAATAATAAAAAAGAGATTCCTGCCTTCGCAGGAATGACAGAAATATGAAGCTCATTTGCATTGGAAGAAATTATACAGACCATATCAAGGAGTTGGATAACGAAAAACCAACAGATCCTGTGGTGTTTTTAAAACCAGATACAGCTGTTTTATTAAAGAAACAGCCTTTTTTTATACCAGATTTTACCAACGATGTACATCATGAAGTGGAAGTTTTGGTAAAAATCAGTAAAGTGGGAAAGTATATTGATAAAAAATTTGCCCACAAATACTATAACGAAATAGGGCTGGGAATAGACTTTACAGCTAGGGATTTACAGGCAAAACTTAAAGAAAAAGGATTGCCATGGGAAAAAGCCAAAGCCTTTGATGGGGCAGCAGTTGTAGGCAATTGGATGGCTATAGAAGAAATCAAGGACATAAATAACCTGTCTTTTTCCTTAGAAAAAAACGGACAAGTGGTACAAGCTGGAAATACCAGCCACATGCTCTGGAAAATAGATGAATTGATAGAATATATCTCAAAATATTTTACTTTAAAGATTGGAGATATTATCTTTACAGGAACTCCAGCAGGAGTTGGAAGTGTATCTGCTAACGATAAATTAGAGGGATTTATAGAAAGCAAACAAATGTTTTCAATAAAAGTAAAATAACATGGAAAAACACTACAAATTATTTAGGGTACGCGAATTGGCAGATAACGACGAAGAATTTATTGCTACATTGGCAGCCGCATTTTTAGAAGAAGTTCCCGAAGATGCAGATCGTTTAAAAGAAGCCGTTTCAAACAAGGATTATTACACTGCGTATCAAGCTGCGCACAAAATGAAACCCACTGTGGATTTATTTGAACTGGGTGTGCTTCAAGATTTAATTGAAGTTCAAGACTGGGGAAAATTTGAAAAAACAGGTATGGATATCTCTGGGAAACTGGAAATTGTATTAACGGCTATAGAAAACGCTTCCAAAGAATTAAAAGCAGACTTTAATCTGTAATGCAGGCAGAAATCATTACCATAGGAGACGAAATCCTTATTGGTCAAATTGTAGATACCAATTCGGCCTATATAAGTAAGGTTTTGAACAATAAAGGTATTTCGGTATACCAAATCACTTCTGTGCAGGATGATAAAGCCCATATTTTAAAATCTTTAAAAGAAGCTGAAGAGAATGCCGATATCATCATCATCACTGGAGGTTTAGGGCCAACAAAAGATGATATTACCAAAAAAACCATTGCAGCGTATTTTAATGATACCTTGGTGCAAAACAAAGCTGTTTTAAAAAACATAGAACACCTTTGGGAACATTACATCAAACAACCTTTGGCACAAGTAAATATCGATCAGGCACTTGTGCCCTCAAAAGCACAAGTGTTGATGAACGTGAATGGAAGTGCCCCAGGCATGTGGATAGAACATAACGGAAAAGTGTTTATTTCGCTACCTGGTGTTCCTTTTGAAATGAAAGCCCTAATGGAAAACCAGGTCATTCCCAAATTAAGGGAAACCTATCAGTTTCCATATATCAAGCATACCACTTTGTTAACCTATGGTTTGGGCGAGAGTTCCTTGGCTGCAAGAATTGAAACGTGGGAAGACCAGTTACCTGCTTTTATGAAACTGGCGTATTTGCCAGGCTTGGGAAGGGTTAGGCTGCGTTTGTCTGCAAAGCACATGGACAAAGCCTTGGTGGAGTCCAGCATGCAAGAACAAATAGACCTGCTCTTGCCACAGATAAAGGATGTGTTTGTGGGCTTTGAATCAGACGATTCCATAGAAGCCATTCTTGCTAACCAGCTTACACATTTGGGGAAAACCGTTGCCACTGCAGAAAGTTGTACAGGAGGGAAAATAGCAGAATCCTTTACTAAAATTCCAGGAGCATCAAAATATTTTAAAGGTTCAGTGGTAAGTTATGCCACACAAGCCAAAATAGATGTTTTAAAAGTGCCGGAATCACTAATTAAGGAACATTCGGTTGTGAGTGCGCCAGTGGCTGAGGCCATGGCCAAACAGGTTTTGGATTTGTTTAAATCGGATTACGCCATAGCAACAACAGGAAATGCTGGCCCAGACAAAGGGGATTCGGTAGCTGAAGTGGGAACCGTTTTTATAGCTATTGCTACAAAAGACAGGGTTTTTTCAGAAGAATTCCATTTGGGGAATCATCGAACCAAAGTTATTAGGAAAGCTGTAAACAAAGCTTTTGAAATGCTTCAAAAAGAAATTTTAAAAAAGTAACAATTTTAGTTTGTTGATATTGTAAAGTTTTACTAAATTTGCAGCCTGTTTAAAAACATCTCAAAAGATTTTTTGAAAAACAGGAACAAATAACAATATTTAAAGTTAGAAGAAATGTCAAGAGTTTGTGAACTTACTGGAAAGAAAGCGATGGTTGGAAACAACGTGTCTCACGCAATGAACAAAACAAAGCGTAAATTTGATGCAAATCTTATTAAAAAGCGTTTTTATCTTCCAGAAGAAGATAAGTGGGTAACTTTAAAAGTTTCAACTGCAGCATTAAAAACAATCAATAAAATTGGTATTGCAGCTGCAATTAAAGAAGCTAAATCTAAAGGGTTTTATAAATAATAGCCTCAATTAAAAGTTAAGAAAATGGCAAAGAAAGGTAACAGAATACAAGTAATTTTAGAATGCACAGAGCATAAAGAGTCTGGACAACCAGGAACTTCTAGATATATTACTACCAAGAATAAAAAGAACACGCCAGATAGAATGGAAATTAAAAAATTCAATCCTATCTTAAAGAGAATGACTGTTCACAAAGAAATTAAATAATTAGAGGTTTTTAGAAATAAAAACGTCAAATAATATAAATTAGAAAACTTATTTTAAGTTTTAAAAAGCATAAAACATGGCAAAGAAATCAGTTGCATCGTTACAAACAGGATCTAAAAGATTAACAAAAGCTATAAAAATGGTGAAATCTCCTAAAACAGGAGCTTACATGTTTGTTGAATCAATTATGTCACCTGAACAAGTAAACGAGTGGTTATCTAAACAATAATCCTGCTTGTTATACAATTTTTTAAGCTGCTTTCTATTTTAGAGAGCAGCTTTTATTTTATATTTACACCACTAAAGAATGACAATTGTTCAGCCAAGCAATTAAGGCAAGGCTTTTGTTTTAAGAAACGTAATTGAATTGACATAACATGAGTTTTTTTAAAAAAATATTTTCTTCTGAAAAAAAAGAAACACTGGATAAAGGATTGGAGAAATCCAAAACCAATTTCTTCAATAAGTTAAGCAAGGCTGTTGCCGGAAAATCCAAAGTAGACGACGAGGTTCTGGATAATCTGGAGGAAATCCTTGTAACCAGTGATGTTGGTGTAAACACAACCCTAAAAATTATTGAAAGAATAGAAGCTCGTGTGCAACAGGACAAATATCTGGGAACCGATGAGCTAAATAAAATCCTACGTGAGGAAATAGCTGGCTTATTAAGTGAAACCAATTCTGGGGAAGATACCGAGTATACCATTCCCAAATTGCCTGACTCTGCAGGTGGAGGTAAAACACCTTATGTGTTAATGGTTGTTGGAGTAAATGGGGTAGGAAAAACAACCACCATTGGTAAGTTGGCTTATCAATTTAAAAAACAAGGTTTGCATGTGGTTTTAGGTGCAGCAGATACCTTTAGGGCTGCAGCCATAGATCAATTGCAGGTTTGGGCAGATCGCGTAGATGTGCCTATGGTAAAACAAGCCATGGGTAGCGATCCAGCTTCTGTAGCATTTGATGCTGTGCAATCTGGCGTTAAACAACAGGCAGATGTGATAATTATTGATACGGCTGGACGTTTGCACAACAAGGTAAACCTCATGAATGAGCTAACCAAAGTAAAACGTGTCATGCAAAAAGTAGTACCCGATGCACCTCATGATGTCCTATTGGTATTAGATGGTTCTACAGGGCAAAACGCCTTTGAACAGGCTAAACAGTTTACTGCAGCTACTGAAGTTACCTCACTTGCCGTGACCAAATTGGATGGCACAGCCAAAGGTGGTGTCGTGATTGGTATTAGCGATCAGTTTCAAATTCCTGTGAAATATATTGGAGTAGGGGAAGGCATCGAAGATCTTCAAGTATTCAACAAATACGAGTTTGTGGATTCGTTTTTTAAATAAAAATGTTATATATATTGAATTTACTGTTTTACGTATTCAGCATAGAAACCGGGATATTCGATGTTTAAATCAATGTTGTATAATATTATTAAATCGCCATTTGGTTTGATTTCGGCATAATTACCATACATCATATTAGCATAAGCACCTTGAAATAATTGTTGCTCTGGAACTTCAATCTCACCACAAGAGTTTCTAAAATTAAAACCTTGATCTGTATCTGGAGAAAATGAACCTCTAGGCCATAGGCCAGTTGTTTCTGTTTTATAATAATTAGGAGAAACTAAAACAATAGTTTCAATTCCATGATCATAAGAAAATCCGTCATCTCTAGTAACAGTAACATGATAGGATCCAGCTAAATCTTGAGAAGCTGTAGTTACAACCAAGGGATCAGAAGACGCACTAAAACCATCTATACCACAATAGGCTTTAACATATATATCATAGGTGGTTCCTGCTTCAAGATATGTATCAATTGTTGTAAAATTATCTGTTGCATTTAAAACTCTTCCAGTGCCCAAACTAAAACCTGTTATGCCGTATTCAATTTTGAAATCCGATTCTCCATTTGAATCCCAATTTAAAGAAATACTACATATATCAACAGAATCTACATTTAGGGAAGTTGGTTTCTGGCATGCTGTTTCTGTAATAAATATGACAGGACCTATGACATCGCTAAAATTTGTGTCACTACATTTTGTTGTCAGATAAACATCATAGGAAGTGTCTTGTGCAAGATCAGTTAATTCGTAACCTAATCCAGAAGTCGAAATAGTATTTCCTTGTCCTTGGGTAAATCCAGAAACTCCATATTCAATTTCATAAGAAACAGCATTATTTGCAGTCCAATTTAGTGTTGCGGAATTGACTGTAATTGAATTGATTGATATATTAGCTGGAGAAGCACAGGTAATTTGATCATTAGTATCATCTGAGTTATCATTTGAACAACTAAATACAAATAATGTTATGGAAAGTAGGATGAAAAATTTTTTCATAATAAATTTTGTGAGGTATTTTGACAGCTAATATAAAATTTTAATGTCTTATTAAAGGTTTCGTCATTCAAAAAATATTTAGTGTTATTAACTCTAAAAAGAAGCTTATCTTTGCAGCCTGTAAAAAAACGAAATAGTATTCAAACACCCGTTATTTTCGGGAAAAGCTTATGAGAACAAAATCGCTTAAAAAGAATAAAATCAATGTGGTAACCCTTGGCTGTAGTAAAAATGTGTACGATAGCGAAGTGTTAATGGGACAACTAAAAGCCAGTGGCAAAGAGGTTGCACATGAAGAGGAAGGAAACATTGTGGTAATTAATACCTGTGGTTTTATCAATAATGCCAAGGAAGAAAGTATCAATACCATTCTGGATTTTATGCAGAAAAAGGAAGATGGCGAGGTTGATAAGGTTTTTGTTACAGGTTGTTTAAGTGAACGTTACAAACCAGACTTACAGAAAGAAATCCCTAATGTGGATCAGTATTTTGGAACTACGGAACTGCCAGGCTTATTAAAAGCCTTGGGTGCAGACTATAAACATGAACTTATTGGAGAACGATTAACCACCACACCAAAAAACTATGCTTATTTAAAAATTGCTGAAGGTTGCGACAGACCTTGTAGCTTTTGTGCCATTCCTATCATGCGTGGCAAACATAAATCCACTCCAATAGAAACACTGGTTATTGAAGCTGAAAAATTGGCAGCCAAAGGCGTTAAGGAATTAATTCTTATTGCCCAGGATTTAACCTATTATGGACTGGATTTATATAAGAAACGAAATCTAGCAGAACTTCTTGAAAACCTTGTGAAAGTGGAAGGCATCGAGTGGATTCGTTTGCATTATGCCTTTCCTACAGGATTCCCTATGGATGTGTTGGAGGTGATGAAACGTGAGCCAAAAATTTGTAACTATCTGGATATTCCGTTGCAGCATATATCAGATGATATTCTTAAAAGCATGCGTCGTGGTACTACCAAAGAAAAAACAACCAAACTCTTAAAAGCATTTAGGGAGGCTGTTCCAGAAATGACCATTCGTACCACACTTATTGTTGGTTATCCAGGAGAAACCGAAGAAAATTTTCAAGAATTAAAACAATGGGTTTCAAATATGCGTTTTGAGCGTTTGGGCTGCTTTACCTACAGTCATGAAGAAAATACCCATGCCTACAATTTGGAAGACAATGTGCCAGAAGACATAAAACAGGATCGTGCCAACCAAATCATGGAAATTCAATCACAAATTTCCTGGGAATTGAACCAAGCTAAAATCGGACAAACCTTAAAAGTGGTTATCGACAGAAAAGAAGGCAATTATTTTGTGGGAAGAACCGAGTTCGATTCTCCAGATGTGGATAACGAAGTACTTATAGATGCCTCAAAAACCTATTTAAAAACTGGTGAATTTACAACTGTAACAATTACTGATGCAACCGATTTCGACCTATATGGAGAGGTTGCTGTTATTAACTAAGTCTCATCTTCTATTTCAAGGCGAAGCAAAGAATCTGTATAATAGAATGGATTCTGTTTGTTGCTGGAATGGGATTATTTAACCTCGAAAAATCCAACTTTGCGCTTATTCATACACCAACAAATCTCCAGGCTGGCAATCCAAAGCTTCACAAATAGCTTCCAATGTGCTAAACCTGATGGCTTTGGCTTTTCCGGTTTTAAGGATGGATAAATTGGCTAAGGTCAATCCCACTTTTTCTGAAAGCTCATTCAGCGACATTTTTCGCTTGGCCATCATCACATCTAAATTTACAGTTATGGCCATGGTTTATACAGTTAAATCGTTTTCGGTTTGTAGTTCAACCCCTTTGGAGAAAATAAGGGCAATGATATAAATTATAGCTGCCATTATAATAAATGCTTGGCTGTCTGCCCAAAACTTGTTAAGCATATCTATTTGGTAGCCATGATGCTGAAGGTATTTGGCGGTTTGTCTGGCTATATAACTTAAAATTCCAATAGCAAAGGTATTATAGCTAATTTGTAAAATCTGTTTGGAAACAAAAAGATTAAAGGGTTTCAATAAATCAATTTTGGTAACCAGTACTATTACCAAATAAAATAGATAGGCTTTTAGAATTGCAATAAGCAACACAAAACCATACATCCCAAAAAAAGTCCATTTGTTAAGGACATAGAGCTTACTTAAATCTAATTTTTGATATAAGTTGGGAATAAATTCAGGCTTGAAAAGACTAAAGAAAAAATTAACAACCAAGCCTCCAGCTTCTATGCATAGACCAACAAAAATGATCCAGGATATAATCTTAAGACCAATAAATACAAAGTTATTTGTTTTGGACATCTTTACATGTTTTAGAATTACACAACAAATATCAATAAAAATTTATTGAAAAACAATAAATATTTATTGAAATATTTAATTTTAACCTAAAGTCATCTCCATGCGTTTAAATTATAAACATAGATACCATTAGGTTCGGCCTAGCAACTTTTAAGTTATTTTTAAGACAAGAAACCGTATCTTTACTTTTTTAAAACTGCAAAGCGTCACTATGCCAACAGACTGTATTCCTTTTAAAGACACCAATTATTTTTCAAGTTTAATTTGTGATTATTTAGATAATAAAGATTTTCTAAAACCCTTTTATAACAGGTTCCCTAATGTGGGGAATTTTAAATCTCAAATCGAGGAAAAAAGGAAGTCTGTACAAGGGCAATCAAGAACGGCATTGGTATCTAGTTTGAAAAATCAGTATCAACATATAAATATCTCATCCCAGACGCTTCAAAACATAGAAGCCTTGAAAGATGAAAATACCTTCACCATTACTACAGGTCATCAGCTAAATTTATTTACGGGACCTTTGTACTTTTTTTATAAGATTATAGCTACCATCAACCTGTGTAAAGAGCTAAAAGAAACTTATCCAGAGCTTCATTTTGTACCCATTTATTGGATGGCTACAGAGGATCATGATTTTGAGGAAATTAATTTTTTCAATCTTAATGAAAAAAAAATAAGTTGGAATAGAGAAGCATCTGGTGCTGTTGGGGAATTGGATTTAAAAGGCTTGGAGCAAGTATCTGAATTGTTTTCTTCCTATTTAAACAGTGGTAAAAATGCAGAACGTTTAAATAATTGGTTTCGTGAAACTTATACCAAACACAACAATTTAACCGAAGCTACCAGATATTTGGTAAATGAATTTTTTGCCGAAACAGGCTTGGTGATACTTGATGGAAACGACGCTGGATTAAAACGCTTGTTTATTCCTTATCTAAAAGAGGAATTAATCAATCAAACTGCTTTCAAAAAGGTATCTGAAACTTCCAAACAACTTAACAACTTAACACCAAACTATAAAATACAGGTCAATCCACGGGAAATCAATCTCTTCTATTTAAAAGATAACCTAAGGGAACGTATTGTTTTTGAAGATGAGGTTTATAAAGTATTGAACACAGACATCACTTGGAGCGAGAGTGAGATTCTACAACATCTTAATAAAGCACCGGAAAGGTTTAGCCCAAATGTTATTTTAAGGCCTTTGTACCAAGAAGTCGTCCTTCCAAACCTCTGTTATATTGGAGGAGGAGGGGAATTGGCTTACTGGCTTCAATTAAAATCCAATTTTGAAGCACAGCAAGTCCCTTTTCCTATGTTATTGCTTCGCAATTCGGCCTTATTGATTTCAGCAAAACAGCAGAAGAAACTTAAAAAACTAGACCTTGAGATAGCCGATTTGTTTTTAAAGCAGGACGACTTAATTGAAAAGGTAACCAGAAAACACTCTGAAATCAACATCGATTTTTCAGAACAAAAAACCTTTTTAAAAAAGCAATTTAAAGCATTGTATGCCATAGCCAAAAAATCCGATAAATCTTTTTTGGGAGCCGTTTCAGCTCAGGAGAGAAAACAAATTAAAGGTCTGGAAAACCTGGAAAAAAGATTGCTTAAAGCCCAAAAGCGACAATTAAAGGAAATTTTAGATCGCGTTGTGGCTCTTCAAAACGAATTGTTCCCAAATCACAGCCTTCAAGAACGTCAAGCCAATTTTTCTGAGTTTTATTTGGAATATGGAGACCAATTTATTCAGCAGTTAATGTTAAATTTGCAACCTCTAAAACAGCAATTTTTAATATTAAACTTAGAGTGAATCCATGCACAAAATAGATATAGACCTGATAGAAATGACTTTGGATGTAATGAAATATGCCATTGGCAGAATTTCTGCTACAGAGCATCCTATAGGAAAACCTAAAAAATACGAAGAACTTAAAGAACTTGTAGGCGAAACTGTAACCAAAAAAGGTGTTGGTGGCGAATATGCATTCAATTTATGGAAAGAATACCTGTCTAAAGCCAATGTGCCTGTAGACCACCCAAGAAACTTGGCCTTTGTGCCAGCTTCCCCAACGCGTGCAGCCATTATGTTCGATTTGGTAACCTCTGCCTCAAGCATTCATGGTGCATATTGGATGGAAGGTGCTGGTGGTATTTTTTGTGAAAACGAAGCCATGAAATGGATTGTGTCCTTAACAGGTTTGCCAGAAGGTGCTTTTGGGGTTTTTACCAGTGGAGGAACAGCTGCCAACTTATCAGCAATTGTTACAGCCAGGGAACATTGGCGGGAAGACGAAACTTATAAAAGGGAGAAAGGCTTAATCATTACATCTATTGGAGCGCACTCTTCAATTAAAGCCATGGCAAAAGTGGCAGATGTGGACATTCTTTTGGTAGATTCTGAAGAACGGTTAACTGGAGCCGATCTGCGAAAAACCATAGATAACCTAAACTTTCACCAACGCAAAAGACTTTTTGCAGTTGTGGCAACTGGAGGCACAACCAATGCTGGAATCATTGACGATTTAGAAGGTATTGCCGATATTTGTGAAAAGGAAAACATTTGGTTCCATGTGGATGCAGCTTATGGTGGAGGCGCTTTGGCAGCCGATTCCGTAAGACATTTATTTAACGGTATTGAACGTGCAGATAGTATCACCATAGATCCTCATAAATGGATGTTTTCACCTTACGATTGTGGCGCAGTTATATACAAAAAACCAGAACTGGCCAAAAATGCACATTCGCAACAAGGTTCTTATCTGGATATTTTTAAGGACGAAGGCGCACATGGATTCAATCCTACCGATTATCAAATTCAATTAACGCGTCGTGTACGTGGATTGCCTTTGTGGTTTTCTTTGGCTACCCATGGAACGGACAGATACAAACAATCTGTGGAAAGAGGGATTGAGTTGGCACAAATAGCTGGCAAAATGATAGAGGAAAACCCTCATGTGGAATTGGTAAGGGAACCAAGCTTATCCTGTGTGCTTTATAGGAGAAAAGGATGGAAACCCGAGGATTATACCCATTGGACCTACGAAAATCATAAAAAAGGCTTTGCCCTGGTAACACCAACCAAATGGAAAAATGGAGATACCTATGAAACGGTTTCACGTTTTTGTTTTATCAATCCAGATACCACTGAAGAAGATATTCGGTTGATTTTGGAAACCATGAATTAAGCATTGTTTTAAATTATTGAATGTATGGCATGCTGAAAACAAGTTCGGCAATACGTAGAAAAGATACAAGTCATAAAGCATACTTAAATTCGTGGCAAAAAAGTATAAATCATAAATAGCTATTCAAAAATCAATTACTATTTTTGCGCATGCAACACAACAACATACTTATTTTAGATTTCGGTTCGCAATACACACAACTAATTGCGCGAAGAGTTCGGGAACTCAATATTTACTGTGAGATTCACCCATTTAACAAAATTCCTGACAAGCTTGAAGAATACAAGGCTGTCATACTCTCAGGAAGCCCTTTTTCCGTGAGAGGTGAAAACGCACTTCATCCAGATTTATCAAAAATCAGAGGTAAAAAACCGGTTTTGGCTGTGTGTTATGGCGCACAATATTTAGCCCATTTTTCTGGAGGTGAAGTAGCGCCTTCGGATACTAGGGAATATGGTCGGGCTAAATTATCCTACATAAAACCCAATGAAACCTTCTTTAAAAATATCAACGAAGGAAGTCAGGTATGGATGAGCCATAGCGATACCATCAAACATCTTCCAACTAAGGGTGTTTTATTGGCAAGTACGCACGATGTGCAAAATGCAGCTTTTAAAATTGAAGGAGAAGAAACTTATGCCATTCAGTTTCATCCTGAAGTGTACCATTCAACCGATGGGAAACAGTTATTGGAAAATTTTTTAGTGCATATAGCCAAGGTAAATCAAGACTGGACACCACAATCTTTTGTTGAAGAGACAGTGGAAGAGCTACAGCAAAAAATAGGTAACGATAAGGTGGTTCTTGGACTTTCAGGAGGTGTGGATTCTTCCGTAGCAGCCATGTTGTTGCATAAAGCCATAGGTAAAAACCTGTATTGCATTTTTGTAAATAACGGTTTGTTGCGTAAAAATGAGTTTTTGGAAGTTCTGGATCAGTATAAGGACATGGGACTTAATGTAAAAGGTGTGGACGCTTCGGCACGCTTTTTGGAAGCACTTGCTGGATTAAGCGACCCAGAAGAAAAGCGTAAAGCTATTGGTCGCGTGTTCATTGAAGTGTTTGATGATGAAGCCCATGAAATTTCAGATGTTACTTGGTTGGCTCAAGGAACTATTTATCCAGATGTTATTGAAAGTGTTTCAGCAACAGGAGGACCAAGTGCTACCATTAAAAGCCATCATAATGTAGGTGGATTGCCAGATTTCATGAAACTAAAAATTGTGGAGCCTCTAAAAGCATTGTTTAAGGACGAAGTACGTCGTGTAGGAGCTTCCATGGGTATGGACGCAAACTTATTAGGGCGTCATCCATTCCCAGGACCAGGACTGGCCATTAGGATTTTAGGGGATATCACTGCCGAAAAAGTGCGTATATTGCAAGAGGTTGATGCCATCTTTATTAATGGACTGAAAACTTGGGGTCTGTACGACCAAGTTTGGCAAGCAGGAGCCATACTTTTACCGGTAAATAGTGTTGGAGTGATGGGAGATGAACGTACCTACGAAAAATGTGTAGCTTTAAGAGCTGTTGAAAGTACGGATGGGATGACAGCAGATTGGGTGAATTTGCCTTATGAATTCTTGCAAAAAACATCAAACGATATAATAAATAAAGTAAAAGGCGTTAATAGGGTAGTATACGACATTAGTTCAAAACCACCTGCAACCATAGAGTGGGAATAATAAATTCCTGGGATATCTGGAATTTTATTGAATAATGCTATTTTATTATTTAGCCCAAAGGATTTATAAACCTTGTGGGCTTGTAAAATTAAGGTATTATGTTGCAATCTTTTTTTTTGAATAATTAAAAAGCCTAGCGCCATTTAGACCGTATAATTAATAATATGAAAAAAATAATATACATCTTATTCTTGGTTTTAATTGTGGGTTGTGCTTCCAGTCAAGCTCAAAACTTTAAAACACATAAAGTTAAGCAAGGGGAAACCATTGAAAGTATTGCCAAACGCTATCAAGTAAGCACGCAAGATATCTATGGTTTGAATCCAGATGCCAAAAAAGGAATCAAAACAAACACAGTTTTAATCATTCCCAATTCCAAAAGTTCAAATTCAGCCCCTCAAGCCACTATTGAAAAGGAATTGGTTGGGTTTAAACAGCATAAGGTAAAGCGTAAAGAAACCCTATATAGCCTAGCCAAAGAATATGATGTTGAAGAGGCTGATATCAAAAAGCACAACACATTTTTATATGCCAATAACCTCCGTAAAGGGGATGATTTAAAAATTCCGGTTTACAAAAAAGTGTTTACAGTTTCAGAACCGGAAAGCACAACAAAAATATACACAGTTTTACCAAAAGAGGGTAAATGGCGTATTGCCTACAAATTTGGGATTACCATCGATCAGTTGGAAGCATTGAACCCAGATATGGGAGAGGTTTTAAATGTTGGAGACCAAATACATGTGCCAAACATGAATAAAAATGAAGAAAAACCTATAGACGAAGCCTATTCATATTACAAAGTCTTGCCAAAAGAAGGCTTTTACAGACTGAAACTGAAATTGGGTGTGGAGCAAGAGCAATTGGAAATTTTAAATCCAGGCCTTAAAGAATCTGGTTTAAAAGAAGGGATGATTTTAAAAATCCCTTACAATGCAACAGTAGGGGAAACCACAAATACAGAGCAACAGGAAATAGATCTAACAGATCGTATCAAGAGTTCCAATACAAAACATCTTGTAATCATGCTGCCGTTTCAACTTAATAAAGTGGATGCAGACTCTATACAAGACGCAAAAAAAGAACTTACCTCAAATCCATTTCTTAGCATGTCAATGGATTTCCATTCGGGAGCATTAATGGCTTTGGACTCACTTAAAAAGTTGGGAGTTAATTTAAAAGTGGATGTTTACGACACTAAGAATTTATTAAGTGAAGTGTCACATATTTTAAACACCAATGAATTTAGTGATGTGGATGCCGTTATTGGGCCCTTTATGCAAAACAACATAGAGAAAGTAGCTTCAGAATTAAAAACGTACCAAGTTCCTGTAATATCTCCAATCACCAAAAACGTGACACTTACAGAAAATGTGTTTCAATCCAGGCCTTCTGAATCGTTACTTTATGATAAAATAGTTGATTTTGTAAAAAACGATAGTATCAAGCAACATGTGATCATTGTGTCTGATGCAAAGCATACCAAAGTCAGTGATAACCTGAAACGCACCTTTTTGTCGGCGTCACAAGTATTTTCAAGAAAAAATAGAAAAGGAGAAGATGCCTTTTATATCTTGGATCAAGATATTTTAGGGAGTCTAAAGCCTGGGAAAAATGTTGTCTTTTTAGAGTCTGATAACCCAGGATTTGTGTCCAATGTCACCAGCAAATTGAACTCCATGAAAAATAAGGAGCGCAACATTGTTTTGGTTACCACCAATATGAATGCAGCTTTTGAAGACGATGAAGTTTCAAATTACCATTTGTCACATTTGGACTTTCATTTTCCAACCATTTCCAAATCTTACAATGAAGACGATAATAATTCCTTTGTAAAAGCATACGAAAAGCGTTATGGCATTACGCCTAACAAAGTAGCAGTCCGCGGTTTTGATATAACCATGGATGTGGTATTGCGTTTGGTAAGTTCAGAAGACTTATACCTTTCTGTCACGGAAGCTCCATTAACAGAATATGTTGAGAACAAATTTGCCTATAAAAAGAAATTTTTAGGTGGTTATTATAACGATACGGTTTACTTGGTTAAATATCAAGATTTAAAAATTGTTGAAGTAAACTAAATACTTCAAGGCCTGGTGCCACTTAATAATATAAATGTATTATGAAAACAATGTGGCATAAAGGAGGATTTTTGGTGGTTTTTGTACTTGTTAATTGTTTGGTCTTTTCACAAAATGTGCCTGGCATCACTTGGTCGGAAACATTCAAGTTGTCATGGAACGATTTTAAAGACCAACCAGATCCAGACACAGATGTGGTTGCCATAACGGCTTCAGGACTTACCTTTCACTATGCCATTCAAAAAGAAAACGATGAGATCATTGGGTTTAGCACAGAAGTAAAAACCAGTTTTTACCCTGAAAAATCATGGGTAAAATCAGAAAGAGCCAATTCACACATTTTGTCGCATGAACAATTGCATTTTGATATTACGGAATTACATGCAAGGAGGTTTAGACAGCAATTATCTAAACTAAAAGTTTCAAAAAATCTAGTTGAAACCTTAGATTCGATACATTATCAAATTCAAACAGATTTGAAATTGATGCAGAATGTATACGATATGGAAACGGATTTTTCAAGGGATATAAAAGCTCAAGTCCATTGGGAACAGCATGTGCAGGAAGAATTGTTGAAGCTTTCAGGATTTAAATCTTAACTATTTATTTTGATACAACCAGACAAAGAGTTTTTAATTAAATTGGCACACACCAAAATGCCATTTGGAAAATATAAAGACCGTTATCTTATAGATTTACCAGAATATTATGTGGTTTGGTATCATAACAAAGGGTTTCCTAAAGGACCATTGGGACAGATGTTGGAAACAGTGTATGAATTAAAATTAAATGGCTTGGAAGAGTTAATAAGAAATATAAAACGCCAGTTTCCCAAATAAATTCTAACCTGTACCAAATGTAAATTTAATCTAAAAATGGTTTTAGGTATTGAGTGCTTATATGTTTTTAAAAGCTTATTTTAAAAAACATTACCCAATATTAAGCTGTTGGTACCATGAAACAAGGTGCTTACAGTAAACCATTAATTTTCCAAACAAATAACCGTATAAACTTGAAACTTCTCAACTTAAAATTGTAAATTTGCCTGCGTTTAACAGCGCAACATGACAACGACTACAAAATACATATTTGTAACAGGAGGTGTGACTTCTTCCTTAGGAAAAGGCATAATTGCAGCTTCTCTTGCAAAATTACTTCAAGCACAAGGTTATAGAACAACCATCCAAAAACTGGACCCTTATATCAATGTCGATCCAGGGACTTTAAATCCTTACGAGCATGGAGAATGCTATGTAACGGATGATGGAGCAGAAACCGACTTGGATTTAGGTCATTACGAACGTTTTTTAAACGTACCAACAAGTCAGGCAAACAATGTGACTACTGGGAGAATTTACCAAAGCGTTATCCAAAAGGAAAGACGTGGAGAGTTTTTAGGGAAGACCGTTCAAGTCATTCCCCACATTACAGACGAAATTAAGGAACGTGTTCAAATACTTGGCAAATCTGGAGATTACGATATTGTGATCACTGAAATTGGTGGAACCGTTGGTGATATTGAATCCTTACCTTATGTGGAAGCTGTACGTCAGTTAAAATGGGATTTGGGAGACAACAATGCCATCGTGATCCATTTAACCTTGGTACCCTTTCTATCGGCAGCTGGAGAATTAAAAACCAAGCCAACCCAGCACAGTGTAAAAACCTTGATGGAATCTGGTGTTATGGCAGATATCCTGGTGTGTAGAACAGAACACGAATTGCCAGACGAGCTAAGAAGTAAATTGGCCAAATTCTGTAATGTACGCGAAGAAGCTGTTATTCAATCCATAGATGCTTCAACCATTTACGATGTGCCAAATTTAATGCTGGAACAAGGTTTGGATAAAGTGGTTTTAAAGAAACTGGCCTTGGAAAGCTATACGCCAGATTTAACTAATTGGAATAAATTTTTGCAACGTCATAAAAACCCAACAACCGAAATTACCATTGGTTTAATAGGGAAATATGTAGAACTTCAGGATTCCTATAAGTCTATCTTAGAAGCTTTTATTCATGCTGGAGCAGAAAACGAAGTAAAGGTAAATGTAGAACCCATTCATTCCGAATATTTAAACCAGGACAATATTAAAGTAAAACTTTCTCATTTAGATGGGGTTTTGGTTGCTCCAGGTTTTGGTGAAAGAGGAATTGAAGGAAAAATAGAAGCTGTAAAATTTGTTAGGGAAAACAACATTCCTTTCTTGGGGATTTGTTTGGGCATGCAAATGGCTGTTATAGAATTTGCTAGAAATGTCCTGAATTTAAAAGATGCCAATTCTACAGAAATGGACAGCAAAACACCACATCCCGTGATTGCCTTAATGGACGAACAAAAAAATGTAACCGATAAAGGAGGAACCATGAGACTTGGTGCTTGGGCTTGCGATTTAAAAATGAATTCATTGGCACAAAAAGTATATAAAGCCAACACCATTTTAGAGCGTCACAGACACCGTTTTGAATTTAACAACAGTTACAAAGAGCAAATTGAAGCTGCTGGTATGTTGGCAACTGGTTTAAATCCAGATACAGGACTTGTTGAAATTATTGAAATCCCAGAACATCCATGGTTTGTAGGTGTGCAATACCATCCAGAATACAAAAGTACGGTTGCCAACCCACATCCGTTGTTCGTGGCTTTTATCAAAGCAGCTTTAAAACATAAAAAAATAGGAAAAAGTGCCAGTATGGCACAAAAATAAAAACGGATTGGTTTTTGACTTATCCAAACGTCCCTAAAATAGGGAAATTAATAAACCACCAAGGTTTTCTTCAATTAACAAGAAGAGATAAATATGGAAGAAAAGAAAATTGACTTAAATTCGATTATCGGATTTGTACTTATTTTTGGGATACTTGTGTACATGATGTACATGAATAAACCAACTGAAGAAGAGCTAGCAGCTCAGGAACAGGCCAAGCAAGAACAATTGGAAGCTGAGAAAAAAGCTGCTGAACAAAATGATGTAGCTGTTACCACTGCTGAGGATTTTTCAGCCGCAACCCTAACAGACTCTTTGCAATTGGTAGCCCTAAACAATAAATTGGGAGCTTTTGCTTATTCATCCACACTTCCATCGGCTACCAACAACGAAACTGTTGTTGAAAACGATGTGCTAGCCCTAAAATTCAGCAATAAAGGAGGTTATTTATCTGAAATTAAACTAAAAAAGTTTGTCGATTTCGATTCGGTTCCTATCTACCTGGTTAGAAATGGCAATACCGATTTCAATATTAATTTCGGTACAACCGATAGCCGCATTCTAAATACCAAAGACCTCTATTTTCAGCCTACTGTAACCAAGAATGGAGAGAACACTGTGGTTTCCATGAAACTGAAAGTATCTCCGGAAAAATACTTGGAGTATCGTTATGAGTTAAAACCAAACGATTATATGGTAGATTTTACCATTCAATCCAAAGGCTTGAATAACGTCATCAACAGTTCTCAGGAAGTGAATTTAAACTGGAGTTTAAAAGCCTATCGCCACGACCAAAGCATTAGCTACGAAAACCGTTACACACGCTTAACCTATCAATACGACGAAGGTAAAATAGACAAACTGGCTCAAGCAGGTAGTGATGAGGAGCTTATAGAAGATGTTAAATGGTTGTCTTACAGACAGCATTTCTTTAGTTCCATTATGGTTTCTAAAGAACCTATAAAACGTGTAAATATTGCTTCTGAAGATTTGGTGGCAAACGAAGATATTGACACTGTTTTTACCAAACAATTTATCACCAAGTTCCCACTGACTTTTCAGGCAGGTGAAATAAACCAACCTTTAAAATTTTATTTTGGACCTACAGACAGTAAGATATTAAAGAAATATGACGATAACCTAGATGAAAGCATTCCGTTTGGTTGGGGTATTTTTGGATGGATCAACAAAGCCTTGTTTATTCCATTATTTGGCTTTTTAAGTAGTTTCTTGCCTTATGGAATTGCCATTATTGTCATGACCATTCTTATAAAGCTGTTAATGTCTTTTGTACAGTACAAGCAATTTTTGTCACAGGCCAAATTAAAGGTCTTAAAACCAGAATTGGATGCCATAAGGGAAAAATACAAAGACAACAAAATGAAAGCACAACAGGAAACTATGGCGCTTCAAAACAAAGCTGGGGCAAGTCCGTTAAGTGGTTGTTTGCCAGGACTTATTCAGTTGCCGGTTTTCTATGCCTTGTTTATGTTCTTCCCAACAGCGTTCGATTTAAGACAGAAAAGTTTCCTTTGGGCAGACGACTTATCTTCTTATGATGCTGTGGCGTATTTACCGTTTAAAATTCCTTTCTATGGAGACCATGTAAGTTTATTTCCAATTTTGGCTGCCATTGCTATTTTCTTTTACATGAAAATGACAACAGGACAGCAAATGGCCTCACAGCCAACACAGGAAGGCATGCCAGACATGGCAAAGATGATGAAGTTCATGATTTATCTGTCGCCATTAATGATGTTGTTTTTCTTTAATAATTACGCATCAGGATTAAGTTTGTACTATTTCATTTCCAACGTCATTAGTATAGGAATCATGTTGGTAATCAAGAATTACATCCTGGACGAAGATAAAATCCATGCGCAAATTCAGGTCAATAAAAAGAAACCTAAAAAGCAAAACCGTTTCCAGAAAAAAATGGAACAAATGATGGAACAGGCAGAGCAGCAAAAACAAGCGCAACAAAAACGTAAAAAATAATTTTAAGCTGCCATATTTGGCAGCTTTTTTGTTAAATAACATTTTAAGTTAGCAAACGTTATAATAGCAATTAAACAAAATATATATTTTTAATATGAAACAGGTTCTGGTTCTTTTACTTGTGGTTATCCCTACCTTTATCATGGCTCAAAACATCAACCAGTTTGATGAAAATGGGAAAAGACATGGTGTCTGGAAAAAAACGTTCGACAATACCAATGTGCTTAGGTATGAAGGCGCATTCAAACATGGCAAAGAAATAGGGTTGTTTAAATTTTACAAAAACATCAATAACGAAGCAGTATTAACAGCTACCAAACAATTTAATGAGAACGACAATCTAGCAGAAGTGACCTTCTATGCATCAAACGGAATGATTATTAGCAAAGGTTTGATGAAAGAAAAAAAATACATTGGAGCTTGGACCTACTATCACAACAACTCTAACCAAGTCATGACTTTGGAACATTATAACAACCAAGGACAGTTGCATGGAGAGAGTTTGGTTTATTACCAAAGTGGACAAATAGCTGAAAACCGATTTTATAAGGAAGGCAAACTCCATGGAAAAGCCACTTGGTTTTATGAAAATGGAAACCTTATGAAAAGCTATCACTATGTCCAAGGGGAGTTACATGGCGAAGCCAAATTTTATAATGCCAATGGAACATTGGAAATTGAAGGTCAATATAAAAACGATAGAAAAGATGGAATATGGAAATACTATAAAGAAGGTGAATTAAACGAAGAAAAAGATTTTACGCGCTATTCCAAAAATCCTTATTTAAAGAAAGACTAACACCTATTTAATCTGGCAAACCCTAAAAACTTTGCCTTGAAGCTTTGTTTTTACCTTTTTTAAGGAGTGTTTGTAACTGTTTTACTTGCAGTCTCGGGTGTGGCAAAATATAAAAGCTCCTTATTTTCATAAGGAGCTTTACTTTTTAGGTAAATCACAAGTTGAGTAAGCTATTAATCAATCGAAGTAGGGAGTTCACCTAAACATAAGTACCGTAAAAATAGGAAAAATTATTGTCATTTTGAAAACTTTTAGGAACTAAAAATCAGGGCTTTTGGGTAACCTATTGAAAGCGATAGTATTAAGCAGCTGTACTTTAATTAATAAACCGTTAAAATGAGATAGATTTATCTAAAATACCTATCTTTGCAAACTGAAATTATGAAGAAAAAACGTGTAATAGTTGGACTTTCTGGAGGTGTCGATTCCAGTGTGGCAGCATACCTGCTTAAAGAGCAAGGATATGAGGTTATAGGCCTGTTTATGAAAAACTGGCATGACGATTCTGTAACTATCTCCAACGAATGTCCTTGGTTGGACGATAGTAACGATGCCATGTTGGTGGCAGATAAATTGGGAATCCCTTTTCAAACGGTCGATTTAAGCGAGCAATACAAAGAGCGTATTGTGGACTATATGTTCCATGAATATGAAAAAGGCCGAACCCCAAATCCAGATGTGCTGTGCAATCGTGAGATTAAATTCGATGTGTTTATGAAAATAGCCCTGGATCTTGGAGCAGATTATGTGGCAACGGGACACTATTGTAGAAAACACACCATTGAAAAAGATGGTAAACAAATACACCAACTCTTGGCTGGAGCAGATGCCAATAAGGACCAATCGTATTTTTTATGCCAGCTATCCCAAGAGCAATTGGCCAAAGCCTTGTTTCCTATTGGCGAATTGCAAAAACCAGAGGTTAGGGAGATTGCAGCACAACAAGGTTTGATTACTGCCGAAAAGAAAGATTCTCAAGGACTTTGTTTTATTGGTAAAGTCCGGTTGCCAGAATTTCTTCAGCAACAATTAAAACCTAAAGAAGGTATTATTGTTGAGGTTTCAGACGATTTTCAAGCTTACAATCAGGAATTGCCCAAGTTTCAATCCAAGACCGAAGAATTGCAATATCTGTCCAAAAAGATATCCTACAAAAAACAAGATGGTAAAGTGGTTGGCAAACACCAAGGCGCACATTATTTTACCAAAGGGCAACGCAAGGGCTTAGCTGTTGGAGGGACTGTGGAACCGCTTTTTGTTATTGACACCAATGTGGAAGACAACATAATTTATACAGGTCAGGGCAAGCAACATCCAGGATTGTTTAAAAAGGTACTTTTTGTATCAAACGACGAGTTGCATTGGGTTCGTGAAGACTTGAAGCTACAAATAGATGAGACCATGGATGTTATGGCGAGGATTCGATACAGGCAACCTTTGCAAAAAGCGACCTTACATCAAGTAGATTCAGGTATGTATGTAGAGTTTCAAGAACCACAATCTGCCATAACCGAAGGACAATTTGTGGCATGGTATCTTAACGATGAATTAGTTGGTTCTGGAGTAATTTCTTAAATTGCATGAGTAAATAAGATACTCATGACCTCAAGACTACTTTTTTTAATACTGCTCTGCATGCCATTTCATGTTTTTTCCCAAGAAGATGCTTGGGTGTATTTAACAGATAAAGAGAATGTGGCTCAAGCTTTGGCAAATCCTATTTCTATTTTAACCCAAGAAGCCATAGATAGAAAAATGGCTCATGGAGTTTCTATAGACTCTCGGGATGTTCCAGTAAACGAAAACTATATTTCGCAATTAAAACAGCAATCGGGTATTACGGTTTTGGCTAAATCCAAATGGTTCAACGCTGTTCATGTTCGTGGTACGGAAACAGATATCAATAATTTGGCAGCGTTACCTTATGTGGATCACATTATTTTCGCTAATAAAAGCTTAAATGCAAGAGTGGAAATTCCAAAAAATAAATTTGAGTTTGAAACAGCACGAACCAGTTTTGATTATGGTCAAGCTGCCAATCAAATAACAATGATTCAAGGGGATGTTTTGCATCAAAGCAACCACACAGGAAACGGAATGGTCATTGCTGTAATTGATGCTGGTTTTCCCAATGTGAATACCATGGGAGCTTTCCAGCGCTTAAGGGATAACAATGGTATTTTGGGAGCTTATGATTTTTTTGATAGAAATCCAGATGTTTACGCCAATACCTCCAGTTCCCACGGAACCTTGGTTTTAAGCACCATGGCTGGCTATGTGGAAGGGTCTTATGTTGGTACGGCACCAGATGCTTCGTATTATTTGTTTAGAACAGAAAATGCACCAGACGAAAATCCCGTAGAGGAAAGTCTTTGGGTAGAAGCAGCCGAACGTGCAGATAGTTTGGGAGTGGACATCATCAATTCTTCTTTGGGATATAAAACTTATGACAATGCCAATTACAATCATACCGATGCAGATTTGGACGGATTGACCACCTACATTAGCAAAGGGGCCAATATCGCTTTTGAAAAAGGCATCTTGGTTGTTAATTCTGCAGGAAATGCTGGTACAAATGGATTGAATGCTCCTGCCGATGCAGCTGGAGTTTTTACCATAGGGGCTGTGGATGCCAATGGAGATTATGCCGGTTTTAGCTCTCAAGGCAGCATCTTTCAACCTACCCAAAAACCAGATGTGGTGACTCAAGGCCAAGCCAGTGCTGTAATTTGGTCAAACAACAACATAGGAACCGCCAATGGCACCTCTTTCAGTGCACCTATTATGGCTGGTGCTTTAGCCTGTTTATGGGAAGCCTTACCAGATTTAACCAATGCCGAAATCATGCAGTTGGTTCGGGAATCGGCCTCACAATACCTAACACCAGACTATACTTTGGGATATGGAATCCCCAATTTGGCCACAGCCTTAAATCAAGGCTTAAGCCTTCCGGAGGCTGAAAACCTCCAACATAACATTCAAATATATCCAAACCCTGTATGGCATGAACTGCATCTCAAGATGCCTTCTACAGAAACAAATGTTCAGGTTATTGTATATACCATCTTAGGAAAAGCAGTCATGGAAGCAAAGGTGTTCCAGTCTACAACAATCAACATGTCCTCCCTAGCTAATGGGGTTTATTTATTAAAAATCAATACTCAAAAAGAGACAATAACCAAAAAAATCATCAAAAAATAATACAATCTCAATATAGAATCAGTTTCAAGAATTATCTTGATCAAAGTCGAAAGCTCTTTTAACAATATATTTATGACAAACAGAATCACACAACTTTTCAATACCACATATCCAATCGTTCAAGCCGGCATGATCTGGAATTCCGGTTGGCGCTTGGCTTCGGCTGCAAGCAATGCAGGAGCATTAGGATTAATAGGGGCAGGATCCATGTACCCTGACGTTTTAAGGGAACACATTCAAAAATGCCAAAAAGCCACTAACAAACCATTTGGGGTCAATGTGCCTATGCTGTATCCAAACATCCAGGAGATCATGGATATTATTGTGGAAGAAAATGTTAAGATTGTATTTACCTCGGCAGGAAACCCTAAAACCTGGACCAGTTGGTTACAGGACAAAGGCATCACTGTGGTACATGTGGTAAGTAGTGTGAAATTTGCATTAAAAGCTCAAGAAGCAGGTGTGGATGCTGTGGTTGCCGAAGGATTTGAAGCTGGAGGACACAATGGAAGGGACGAAACCACTACCTTAACATTAATTCCTATGGTAAAGGAGCACTTGCAAATTCCATTAATTGCAGCTGGAGGAATTGCTACAGGAAAAGCCATGTTGGCAGCCATGGTTTTAGGAGCCGATGGCGTGCAAGTGGGCAGCCGTTTTGTGGCCAGCGAAGAAAGCTCGGCACACCAAGCCTTTAAACAAGTGGTTGTGGATGTTAAAGAAGGCGATACCCAATTAACCCTAAAAGAATTGGCACCTGTACGTTTGGTGAAAAATAAATTTTACAACGAGATTCAGGAATTGTATAAAACAGCTCCAACACCTGAACAATTAAAAGACTTATTAGGTCGTGCAAGAGCAAAACTGGGCATGTTTGAAGGCGATTTGGATGATGGCGAATTGGAAATAGGCCAAATTGCTGGTTTGATACATGACATTAAACCAGCTGCTCAAATTGTGGCAGACATGATGCAGGAATTTGAGGAAGCGAAACAGTTTGTTGCTACACTTTAAAACCCTACTTATGAAATTAAAACGCCTTCCAATATTGTTGTGCCTGACGTTCTGTATATCATTGGCAACAGCCCAAAAACCTGAAAAAGTTAAAAAGGTTACGGAAAAAGTGTCTTTTGGAACGGCAACATACCAAGTTTTAAAATCAGATAAAATAACCAAACATGGTATTTATAAGATCATGGATTATATTTATAAACAACCACTAGTTGTCGGCACTTATCTGTATGGTGAAAAAAATGGTGTTTGGAAGGCATGGTATGCAGGAACAAATCACTTAAAAAACGAAGGGACTTATAAAGCAAATAAAAAAGTAGGGATTTGGAAGTATTACGATTATTTTGGGGTATTGCTGCATAGCTATAACCATGACACAGATACCCTTATATTTTCCAGTGCATGTGGAACCGATACAAAATATGAAGTGCTTGTTGATGGAAAATCAGTTTGGAAAACCCTTGATTGTCCACCAGCATACCTTGGAGGGATCTCAAATTTGAATATCGATATTACAAATACCTATATTAATTCCAAAAAAGAAAACACCAATGCTGTTGGAGCTATTTATGCAGATATTTCCATATTAGTTAAAAAAGATGGGACTGTTGGAGACCTAAGAGCAAATGAACCCTTGTTAAACCAAGATTTCAGGATTATATTGGAAGATAAGATAAACAATACAAAAGGCGAGTGGTTGCCAGCTGAATTGGATGGGGAAAAAGTGGATGCCTATGTGGTCTTAAAGTCTGTTGTATCGAGTTATCAAACAAGTGATTAAATGTTGCAGTATAACTATTGCTTCAATAAGGCATCAATAGAAACCTGATACAGCCTACTGGAGCCATTATCGGCTTTATGCAATTCGCTTATAAATTCTTCAGTGGTTAAGGTCTTTTCCTGTTGTACCTTTGTATGGTCGCGTTTGCTTGTAAAGTATAAGGTATTCGTTTTGGTATCTACAAAAGGACAGTAATCCATCTTGTTGGAATTGATGTTTGCTCCTAAATTTTCAGCAGGTGTCCATCCGTCCTCTGTTTGAAAACTGATGTATAGATCCCCACTTCCAAAACCGTCTTTTCGGTTATAACTTCCAAAAATAATGTAGGAGGCATCTGGAGCAATAAAGGCATTGTATTCGTACCCTTCGGTATTTATGGACATAGGTAGTTTCTTGGGTTTTTGGTACCTATTGTTTTCATAAACGCTAATATAAATATCATCCTTCGTTTTTAAATCTGGATTGTCTCGTGTAAAATAAAAGTCCCCATTGTTTGCAATGGAAGGGTAAAACTCTCCATCTTCCGTATTTATGGGGCTTCCTATATTTTTTGGTTCAGACCAAGCAGCGTCTAAAGTGGCTCGTTCCACAAACCAAATATCAAAATCTTTTTGCTGGATTTGACTTTGGTCTAAGGGTCTGCTGGACACAAAATAGAGTGTCAATCCATTTGAAGCAAAATATGGTTCCAAATCAAAATGCATCCCGGAAAACGAAGCGATTTCAGGTTGCGACCAAATGTTGTTTTCTTTTTTAACAGAAACAATGGCAGATAAATTGCCCATGACACTTTGTGCTGTAAACAATATTTCTTTGCCATTAGGCGATAGGGTAAAATCCCTAACGTTAGGGAATTGTTTGGTGAGCTCTGCTAAAAATAATTCTGGGGTTTCCTGCGAAAAGCTAAACAGTGAAATAAGCGAAATTCCTATGGTGTAAATAAATTTCATATATAAAATTTGAAGCAAGATACTTAAAGCGATAAAACCAAATTCTTAACAGGATGTTAATCTGTTATAAAAACCTACTGATGGTTAGTTTTACAAAAAGCTAAATATTACTTTTGCCAAATGGTTTTAAGCAACTACACCAAAGAGTTTAAATACAACTGGAAACTGTCGGCTCCTGTCATGTTGGGCATGTTGGGGCATACCTTTGTGCAGTTTATAGACAATGTGATGGTTGGGCAATTGGGAACTGCCGAACTGGCTGCTGTGTCCCTTGGTAATAGTTTTATGTTTATTGCCATGTCTTTAGGGATAGGTTTTTCTACTGCCATTACGCCTTTGGTTGCCGAAGCAGATGCAGCCAAACATTTTTCAAAAGGGAAATCGGCATTCAAACACGGTCTGTTTTTATGTACCGTTTTAGGGGTTTCCTTGTTCCTATTGGTGTTTTTTGCAAAACCCCTCATGTATTTAATGAAACAACCCTTGGAAGTGGTTGAACTTGCTATTCCGTATTTAAATTTGGTGGCCGTTTCATTAATTCCATTAATAGTGTTTCAGGCCTTTAAACAGTTCAGCGACGGTTTGTCCATGACCAGATATCCCATGTATGCAACTATTTTGGCAAATGTGGTAAACGTGTTTTTAAACTATGTGTTGATTTTTGGAAAGTTTGGTTTTCCTGAACTGGGCATAGTTGGAGCTGCTTATGGTACATTGGCATCACGAGTGGTCATGGTGGCATATATTTGGTGGTTGCTTAAAGGAAAAGAAAAATCCAAAGCCTATGTTACCAACATCAAGTTTTTTTCATTAAACAAATTGATGCTAAAAAAACTGATGAACTTGGGTGCTCCAAGTGCCATGCAAATGTTTTTTGAAGTGGCCATTTTTACAGCAGCCATTTGGTTAAGTGGCTTGTTGGGCAAAAACCCACAGGCAGCAAATCAAATAGCTTTAAACCTGTCGTCCATGACCTTTATGGTGGCCATGGGACTGAGTGTCACTTCTATGATACGCGTTGGAAACCAAAAAGGTTTAAAAAACTATCAAGAACTGAGACGTATTGCCTTTTCCATTTTTTTATTGGGAACCATATTTGCTGTCTTTTTTGCTGTTGTCTTTTTTGCGTTTCATAAGCATTTACCTAAAATGTATGTGGATTTTAACGATTTGGAAAACCTGGCAGACAATACCGAAGTGGTAAGCATTGCTTCAAAATTATTGATTGCTGCAGCCTTTTTTCAAATTAGCGATAGCATTCAGGTGGTCATGCTTGGAGCCTTAAGAGGCTTGCAAGATGTAAAAATACCAACTATTATGACCTTTGTTTCTTATTGGGTCATAGGGTTTCCTATTAGTTTTTTCTTGGGAAAAGAGGATGCATATGGAAGTTTTGGAATTTGGTTGGGCCTATTGGCAGGATTAACAACAGCTGCTATTTTATTGTATGTTCGATTTAATTATCTAACTAAAAAATTAATTTTGTCTAACAACTAACAACTAACTACTAACAACAGATATGGACTTTCCAAAATTTTTACTAGGTGATAACACCGATTATCCAACAGCCATTTTTGTGATACACACAGAATTCCCTAGATTTATAATCAATCTTGAAAATGATGATGTGGAATGGTTGGAAGATTTCGATCAGCACGATCAAAAAGAACTTGAAATGGAGGCTGAAAGTTTAATCCAACAAGCAACCGATTTTTACGACAGGGAAATTTCCCGCTATGAAGATTAATAATAATTAAAACTTTAAGTACTCTAGAAACTTATAACTATAGACACTTATAACTTTAAGTACTTTAGCACTTTTTATATGTTAGAACAACTTTTACAACTGGACACAGACCTTTTTTTATACCTTAACAACTTAGGAAGTACCACTTGGGATGCTTTTTGGATGTTTTATACCACCAAGTTTTATTGGATACCCTTTTATGCTGTGTTGTTGTTTTTAATATTTAGGCAGCAGTCACCCAAAATGTTTTTGGTAACCTTGGTGGTTGTAGCTCTTATGGTCACTTTTACAGACCAAATCACCAATTTGTTTAAGCATGGGCTCATGCGTCCTAGACCTTGTCATGAAGAAGCTTTACAAAGTGTCATGCGATTGGTAAAACCACATTGTGGTGGTAAATATGGCTATTTTTCTGGTCATGCCTCCAACTCCATGGCAGTTGCTGTTTTTGCAGGTTTGCTGCTAAGGCATAAATACCGATACCTTATTTTTATCATGCTTTTTTGGTCTGCTTTAATGGGATATAGCAGGATTTATATAGGTGTTCATTACCCTCTGGATGTGCTAAGTGGTTTTGTGTTTGGAGCAGGTTCTGGATTTATGTTCTATAAACTAAGTCAGTTTTTAAAGCATAAATACAAGCTTCACTAACTTACTTTCTCTCAAAAATATAAAACACGTTCAAAAGCCTGTCGTTATAGGGTTTGGAATCTGAAGGGAAACGGTTTAAATTATAGGTTCTTAGCTTTTTAATTTCAAAATCGGTTTCCAATCGGTTTAATGTTTTTTCCTTTAAAGGGTCTTTGCTAAGCAATCCAAACCTGCTCTCGTTTGGCATCTTGGATTCCTCATCGTGTAAGGAGATAAAAGGAATTTTGTCTCCATAATACCAAAGCATTTCTGGCGACACATAATTTTCGGCATACAATTTCAATCCTTCAGCTTCCAGTTCGGTTTTAAGATTTGAAATAGACTGGTATTGCTCATTTGTCACCCCTTTGGAAAGTGGCAAGACCGTTAGTATAACACCTGCAAAAAAGAGAATTGTAAGTCTAAATACCATACGTATATTTTTTTGTCTCAAATAAGCTAACATGCTTAGCCCCAATCCGAATAAAACAATTGATGCCAAAATGTAGGATACCAAATGACTGGTTATCGCATCCTTTAAAAACACATAGCCAAGAATGGGAAAAGCCAGTCCAATACAAGCTATAAGTCCAAAATGAACATATACCGGAAAGGTTTCACGTTTATCGGTGAGCGTGTTAAAACGTCTGATTAAATAGTCTATATAAAACCCAATATTGATTGCCAACGGAATTAAAACAGGCATCAGGTATCTCGATTTCTTTTCTGGAATTAGGGAAAGGAGCAGAACGGCCAAAAGGGTCCAAAGCAAACTAAATTGATAGCCCTTTAAATGGTTTACCCTTGTCTTTAAATAAGGATACAACAAACTTATAAAAGCAGGAATGGTCCAAAGGCCACTTTGAGTGAAAAAACTCCAATAATAATAAAACGGTCTGATGTTATAACTGGACCAATTGGAAGTTTCCTTGTCTGTAATGGCATGAAAGGTGTCGGGATCTTGATATCTTACATACAAATACCACCAACCTCCAACCACTAACGCCAAAACAATCACACTTAAAAAGGAAAAGGCCTTGGCTTTTACGTTCTTGTATTTAAATACAAAACCATAAGCCAACAAAAAAGGCAACATCAAGGCATACATGGAAACGGGACCTTTGCTTAAAAACGAAAAGCCTATAAAACAACCTGCCAGAAAGCTGTGTTTCCAATAGGATTTATTTTTTTCAAACAAAAGCAATAACTTGTAGATGGCCACACACATAAAGCCATGTGTAAAAATATCCCAAGGCGCTTCAATGGTAATAGCAATAATATAAAAGGAAGTTATGGCAATAAAAGCATGTTGCAGGCTCTGTGTGGTATCTTTAACCAATAACATTGAAATTTTAAATATGGACACTCCAAGAATCATGATAAACAAAATGGCTGGAAGCCTAAGGGCAAAGGTGCTTTTTATACCAAATAGCAATCCAGAGACAGCAGTAAGCCAGGTTGGTAAGGGAGGTTTTTCGTAACGTGGTTCGCCGTTCATGGTGGTTAACAACCAGTTGCCATCTTGTACCATTTCTCTGGCTGTGATAAAGTTCCTGGCTTCCATGATGGAAACATCCAATACCTTTAAATTGGGTAACAACATAAAGGCTGTAAACAAACAGATACTAATAACAGGATGTCTTTTTATAAGTTTTATCATGCCGATTTATGTAATAAAACAAGATTTCTAATATAAATAACGGTTCCTAAAACATGACCTACAAACAGGACTGGATCTTTCCTAAAAATGGCGTAGGTTAAAATCAATGTAGAACCAAACAGACTTAAAATCCAGAAACCCAAAGGCAAAGCAGATTCTTTGCGTCTTTCGGAATAAATCCACTGATACACAAAACGTAGGGTAAAAACAACTTGAGACACAATGCCCAAGGCCAATAACCAAAACGGAATGGCTTCGTTTTTAAATAATAATTCCACATCTATGGCATTGTTGTTATAATAAAAAATAACAATGAAAATTGGAACAAAAAACAAAAATATCTGAAGGATTTTAGGCAAACGTTGCCATTGATTCTGTAATTGTAAATTCCTAATGTATATAAAATAGGTTAAGGCCTGTCCAAACATGATGGCAAAGTCGTTTCTTAAATATCCATAAACAAACAGTAAAAAGGAAGCCATTAAACTTAAGGACCAAAACAGGGTAGGCGTGGTTACCTGTTTTTGTTTTTCTGAAGTGAGCCATTGTACTATAAGTCTGGAAGAGAATAAAATTTGAGCCAAAAACCCAATACTATATATAATCCAGTTGCTCATTATCCTTTTTTAGCTACAGTATAGTTAATATACTTTTTCTTCATCCACAAATAAGCAAAACAATCCATTAAAGGGCCAAGCAATCGGTTCCATAAGCCAAACTTGGCAGTACCTGCTATTCTTGGAAAGTGCTGTACGGGAACCTGAATGATTTTTCCTTCCTGTAACAAAATCATGGCTGGTAAAAATCGGTGCAACCCCTTAAACATGGGGATGCGTTTGGCATAGTCTGTTTTAATAACTTTTAAAGGGCATCCCGTATCGTCCATGCCATCGTTGGTGAAGGCACGTCGGATTCCATTGGCAATGGTAGACGACATGTTTTTAACAAAACTGTCTTTTCTGTTGGCCCTCACTCCAGTTACCAAGTCGTAAGTGTCTATGTGCTCTAAAAGTAAATTAAAATCTTCTGGGGCTGTTTGTAAATCGGAATCTATATAGCCTACCAAAGGCGTGTCAACATAATCAAAACCAGCTTTGATGGCAGCACTTAAACCCCTGTTCTCCTTAAAACAGATATAATTGAAATCTGTTTGTCTGTTGCAAATGCTTTCAATAAGGTCTTGGCTTGTATCCTTGGAGCCATCGTTAACAAAAAGGATTTTGGTTTTCCTGGTTGCAATTTTGGTGTAATCCAACAGCGCTTGTTCAACACGAATTAAATTATCTTCTTCATTATAAACGGGAACTATAATGGTAAAATCGTAACTCATAAATGGTTTCTTGGTACTGCAAATGTATTCTTTTTTAAAGAATTCCAATCTTACAAAAAAAAAATGTTTCTTTGTAATAGCTTTAAAACATTTGAAATAACCATTTTAAATAACTAGGTTTATGTTTTTAAAGCAGCATAAAACTAACAAACCATCTATGAAGATTTTAGTAACAGGAGCCGTAGGGTTTATTGGTTCACACACAGCAGAGCGCTTGCAAAGTTTGGGACATCAAGTTGTGGGAATCGATAATTTTTCGCCTTATTATAGTGAAAGCTTAAAGAAATTGAATGAAAAAGCACTCCTGGAAAAAGGCATAACTGTTATAAAAAAAGATTTAAGGGATGCCGATCTGGTGCAAAGACTGCCTCAGGATGTTGCCTATATTTTTCATTTTGCTGCCCAACCGGGAATTTCCAAAACATCCACTTTTGAAGACTATTTTACAAACAACATCTTGGCTACCAAAAATCTTATAGATTATGCCTTGCAGCTACCAAATTTAAAAATGTTTGCAAACATAGGAACCTCTTCCATATATGGTTTGGAAGCCACCTTTCCTGAAAGTATGGCACCTAAACCAGCCTCACATTATGGAGTTACCAAATTGGCAGCAGAGCAGTTGGTACTTCAAAAATCAAGGGAAAAGAAAATGAAAGCCTGTTCTTTAAGACTCTATTCGGTAATTGGCCCTCGGGAACGACCGGAGAAAATGTACACCAAACTTATAGCCTGTGCTTTTAATGACCAAGCATTCCCCTTATATAAAGGCTCCGCCACACATTTGAGAAGTTTTACCTATGTTGGGGATATTGTAGATGGTATAGTAAGTATTATCGATAAGGAACATGCAGTTGATGGGGAAATTATCAACTTGGGCACAGAGGTGGAACATACCACACAAGAAGGGATTGAAGCTGTGGAATCCGTAATTGGGAAATCTATTAAAATAGCTCATGTGGAAGCGAGGGCTGGCGATCAGTTACGTACCAAAGCCAATATAGATAAAGCCAAAAAACTGCTTGCTTACAACCCACAAACCACCTTGTTGGATGGGGTTAAAAAGCAGGTGGAATGGTACAAGGCCCATTTTTTAAAATAAAATTTCAATAGTTTTGTCATTAAGGTTTTTGGTATCGAATACAACCTTATAACCTCAGTTTTAATTTCTAACGGTTATTGCATGGATTTCTAGGGTTTCGCTCCCTTACAAAGGGTGTTTTTTGAGTCTTTAATTTTAAACCTTGAACCTTAAAAGGTAATCTGCAGCAGCAAAAGGAGTTGTTTTGTTTTCTTCAATCAATTGCAGTTGTTTTTCCAGGGCGACCTTAATTTCTTTGTCATTGAAAAAATTCGATTTCAAATGCTCCTCAATGGTTTGAATGAGCCAAAATTTATTTTGTTCACTTCGCTTTTTATTAAAATAGGCTGTTTTGGAGGTCAGCGAAACATAATCCTGAATCTGTTCCCAGATATCTTGAATGCCTTCATTTTTTAAGGCACTGCACAACATGACCTTGGGTTGCCATCCGGAAGATTTTTTAGGATACAGGTGCAAGGCCCTGTTAAATTCCACCTTGGCCACTTTGGCTTGTTTTAGGTTGTCCCCATCAGCTTTATTGATGGCTATAAGGTCTGCCATTTCCATAATACCCCGTTTTATACCTTGAAGTTCGTCTCCGGCTCCTGCTAATTTCAATAACAGGAAAAAATCTACCATGCTGTGCACGGCAGTCTCACTTTGTCCCACCCCAACAGTTTCAATTATAATGGTGTCAAAACCAGCAGCTTCACATAAAATAATGGTTTCCCGGGTTTTTCTGGCAACACCCCCAAGCGATTCCCCAGAAGCTGAAGGCCTAATAAAAGCCTTAGGCTCTTTTACCAAAGCTTCCATTCGGGTTTTATCACCTAAAATACTGCCTCTGCTTACCGAGCTGCTTGGGTCTACGGCTAAAACAGCTACTTGTTTTCCCAGACTTGTAGCCAGTAAGCCAAAACTTTCTATAAAGGTGCTTTTGCCTACCCCAGGAACTCCTGTAATACCTATGCGCACAGATTTATTGGCATGTGGCAAACACCCTTTTATAAGGGCATTCGCTTTTTCAAAATGTGCTGGGTTCTTGCTTTCAATAAGGGTAATGGCCCGACTTAAGGCTGTGATATCGCCCTGTAATATTCCGGAAATTAGATCTTCGGTACTGGGTTGTTTGTGACGTTTGGATTTTATCCTAGCAATGGAAGACCTGTTAATGCTTTCAGGTTCTTGAATGCCTTTTTTTTCTTCCAATGCCGATTTTTTTTCTTTTGCCACCTGAGCTATTATTTGTTCAAAAGTTGAGATTCAATATTTGAATTGCTTTTAAAAGATAAAGATATCATTATATTTTCGGAAGTAAAACTAAATTTTTAATGGCTTGTAAAAACAAGCTTAAACCCTTAATCCAACGCCTTGAATCTTAGGGTTTGTTGATTGGAAACCCACACGAACGTACCCTTCGGTAATGTCAGGTTGGGGATTGGAGTTTATAGCTTATTGAGTATAGAGGGTAGAGTATAGAGTATAGAGAATAGAGAATAGAGAATAGAGAATAGAGAATAGAGTATAGAGTATAGATTATAGAGGGTAGAGTATAGAGTATAGAGGATAGATGATAGAGGGTAGGGTATTGAACTTTAAATCTTGAATATTAAACCTAGATCTAAGAACAAAGAATAAAGAACAAAGAACCTTAAACTTTAAACTTTATACAACACAAAGGTTATTTATTTCAATGGCACAACAACTTTTGTGTTATCCCAAGCCATGGTTAAAGATAAATTATCAGTGGAATTATCAAAGCCAATGGTAAACTGTTCCACGGTAGTATCAATTTTTTGGACAGGAACTTCCACATCCACCACATCAAACTCAGGCTCTCTCATGGGTTTCATTTCCATGTCTACGCCCCATGGGTATTCTTTTCTATTGAACATCACATGCCACGTGGAGTCGTTGGGGATGGTCCATAAAGTATATTTTCCAGCAGGAAGGGAGTCGCTACCCACTTTTAAAGGTTTGTTGGTTTCAAAGGTTGTAGCTTCGTTGGCTCCTGTACGCCAAACCTGATTGTAAGGTACCAGCGCTCCAAAAATCTCACGATTCCTTTTGGAAGGTCTATTGTAAAAAACCTTCAATTCAATATCATCTACCTTAAAACTGACAATTTTTTTCGGACTCAATGGTTTTTTCAACAGGCCATCATTTAAAACAGAGTACACAAAAACACCAATAGCAACAAGCACTAAAAGTCCAATGATCCATTTTAAAAATCTATTCATAACTAGCTATTTTTTTGAGAGATAAAGATACTTTAAAAGATATATTAAGTAAAAATGAAACGCAAATTTCTTTCCAAATATTTTAATAACTTCAAAAAAATATCACTTTTTTGCAACAACCCATTTTTTCTGTCGTCTTTAAAGGGAACAAACCAATTAAAAACCAAAAGTAAGGCATGTTTCAAAGCAGCATTATTGAAAAATGCAAACAAAACGATCGCAAGGCACAAATGCAGTTATACAACCAGTACTGCCAGGGCATGTATATTGTGGCAAAGCGATTTTTGAAACAGGATGCTGAAGCCGAAGATATGGTTCAGGAAGCTTTTATTAAAGCGTTTTCCAAACTTCATCAGTATCAAGCTGAGGTCACTTTTGGTGCTTGGTTAAAACGTATTGTCATCAACACCTGTATCGATGCTTTAAAATCCAAAAACCAACAAATGGTCGCTTTGGAAGAGGTGCACCTAAAAGTTGTGGATACAGATGAGAACGACAAATGGTTGGTGGACGATGCTGTTACTTTGGACGACATTAAAGAGGCCATCCTTAAGCTGCCTGAAAAATACAGATATGTGGTCATGCTTTACATTATGGAAGGCTACGACCATCAAGAAATTTCAGAAATCTTAAAAATCTCGGAAGTCGCCTCAAGAACACAGCTATATAGAGGGAAATTACAATTACAAGAACGGTTAAATCAGGTAAAAAATGGCACAAGATATTAGGGAGTTATTCCAAAAGGAGCAAAAAAATGAAACACAGGCAAACCTGCCAGCAGGTCATGAAGCGCGTTTTCTCAAGAAATTGGATGCTGAGTTTTCCAAGACTCCTAAAACAACATGGTCTTGGTGGTATATAGCCGCTAGTATTGTTGTGGTTTTAGGGGTGCGTTTTGGTGCCTTTAAGTACTTTCAAGAACCAGAAAACATCCAAGTGGTGGATACGCCTACGGATACAGATTCCAACAAAGGGGAAATACCAACTAGGACTTTGGGGGATATTTCACCAGATCTAAAAAAGGTGGAAGATTATTACTTGGCGAATATCAATTTTGAATTGTCCAAAGTAACCCTAACCCCAGAAAACAAAGACCTTATAGATGGTTACCTCACCCAGTTGGAGACCTTAAACCAAGAGTATAAACGCATCTCTTTAGAGCTTACCCATTCCGGACCCAACGAGCTAACCGTCAATGCCTTGATTACCAATTTAAAGTTTCGTTTAAACCTCATGTACCGTTTAAAAGAGCAACTGGAAACTTTAAAAACAACCGATTCAATCAGAAAACGAACAAACGTATAAAACAATCTTAAAAATGAAACACATACTCATAACAAGCTTATTTTTTCTAACGGTCTTTGGAACAAAAGCCCAACAAAAACTGGAAAAAATATCCCAATCCATTAAAGTGACCGATCAGGTCACCATAGACTTAAATACCAATTACACCACTATTGAAATAGATACCTGGAACAAGGATCTTATAGAGATAGAAGCATTTGTGGAGAGCAGCTCTCTAAGCAAGGAAGAGTTAAAAACCTATCTGGACAATTGGAAAATACAAGTTGAAGGGTCTAACCATTCGGTAACGATTACTTCAGATGCCGATAACCAAGCTTGGGCCTATAATCATCAAATTTTAAGCGAGCAATCTTTTGGAGCCTTACAGGATCTGGAATTTGAATTGGCCAATATGCCCATTATGGATGGGTTGATGGAATCTTTAGACTTGGCCAATATGCCCAAAATGCCCAAAATGCCGAAATTACCAGAATTGCCCGAAGGCATGACCAAGTCTGATTTCAATTTTGAAAAATATCAAAAGGAAGGCGATGCTTATATGGAAAAATGGAGTAAGGAATATGGTGAAACCTACGGTAAGGAATATGCCAAACGTATGGAAGCTTGGGCCAAACAAGTGGAATCCAGCGAGGAAATGAAAAACTTTCAAAAACGTATGGAAGCTTGGGGAGAACAATTTGGTAAAGAATTTGGAGAGCAATTTGGCAAAGACATGGAAGCCTGGGGGCAACAATTTGAAAAACGCATGGAAGCCAGGGCAGCTGCACTGGAACAACGCATGGAAGCCCAAGAACAGCGCAAAGAAGCCATGGAGGCTAGGGAAGAGGCTTATAGAAACCGAGCCAAAATCCGCTCAAACAGTCAAAAACCCATACAGGCTTCAGATGTTGGTATGAATGACCAAAAAGTGAAAAAGACCATAAAAATCAAGATGCCTAAAAAAGCCAAACTTAATTTGAATGTGCGTTATGGTGAATTGATTATGGCCTCTGTAATTCACAACTTAAAAGCCGATTTGTCACATACCAGTTTCTTGGCAAATGGCATTGATGGAAGTCTCACTTCCATCAATGCTTCTTATTCCCCAGTGACAATTTCCTATTGGAACATGGGGGAATTAAAACTGAATTATGTTGAAAAAGCAGACTTAGGGATGGTTAACAGATTGGCTTTGAGTTCCAATTCATCCAATATCTCTATAGGCGAATTACAAGGCAATGCCATTATTGATGGGAGTTTTGGCGACTTGATTATAGGTCATATCTCAGCTGCTTTCAATAACCTAAACATTGTTTTGGAAAATAGCAAAGCAAGGTTAAGCTTGCCAAAAACCGATTATAATTTTCAATTTAAAGGAACATACTCCAGATTAAAACATCCCAAAAAAACTTCAGACGAGATCAATACGTCTTTTTCCACAGGCAATTTGGCCAGCGATAAAACCATTGTGGTAAATGCCAAGTACAGTCAGGTGACCCTACAATAATTACGGCTTCTAAAAACAAAATCCCAAAGTGTGAACCTTGGGACTTTATATTTTAACACTATTTTAATGAGAAGCTTTTAACCGGCAACACTGTAAGTGGCGTTTGTGGTTTTGGCTTCAGGGTCGTTTGCTAACTAATCTTCTAGCATCACCCAATCACCACTTGAAATTAAAGGTTCAGCTTGCTTGTATTTAAGGGTTTTGTTTTCCCCACTCATCACATGCTTTATGGTTACCTTATCATTTCTTCCAATTTTAGGTTTGTCACGAACAATGGTTTCCACAACCTCTGGTTGACGTTGTGTGTTTCCAGCAGCTCTGTTTTGTGCCGAACGCTCATCTAGATTAGGGATTTCATCTTTCTGTGTTTGTAAATTCTCCTTTTTTCTGGTTTGTTTGGCTTCTTGAATGGCACTGGTTTCCTCACTAGGAAGTTCCCCTTTAAACAAGAAGGATATCACATCTTTGTTTACTTGGTCTATCATGTCCTTGAACAATTCAAAAGCCTCAAACTTGTAAATAAGCAATGGATCTTTCTGTTCGTGAACAGCCAATTGAACCGATTGCTTCAACTCGTCCATTTTACGTAAATGGGTTTTCCAAGCATCGTCTATAATGGCAAGGGTAATGTTTTTCTCAAAATCTGTGATTAACTGTTTCCCTTCGGTTTCATAAGCCTTTTCCAAATCTGTTACCACTTGTAGGGTTTTAACTCCATCGGTAAATGGTACCACAATACGCTTAAATTTATCACGTTGGTTTTCGTACACATTTTTAATAACAGGAAACGCCAATTCGGCATTTCTGGTCATTTTTTCCCTGTAATGCGTAAAGGCTGCTTTATAAACCTGTGAGGCAATGTCTTGAACCGATAGTTTTCCAAAAGCTTCTGCTGTTATTGGGGAGCTCATGGAGAAATAACGAATCAGTTCAAACTCAAAGTTTTTATAATCGTTTGCTGCTTTGTTGGTTTCGGCAATACCTTCCGAAGTATCGTAGATCATATTTGCCAAGTCCACACGCAAACGTTCCCCAAAGAGGGCGTGGTGGCGACGTTTGTAAACCACTTCACGTTGCGAGTTCATCACGTCATCATACTCCAGCAAGCGTTTACGAACGCCAAAGTTGTTTTCCTCTACCTTCTTTTGGGCACGTTCAATGGATTTTGAAATCATGGAATGTTGAATCACTTCACCTTCTTTCAAGCCCATTCGGTCCATCATTTTTGCAATACGCTCACTACCAAAAAGGCGCATTAAATTGTCTTCCAAAGACACATAAAACTGCGAACTTCCTGGGTCTCCTTGACGCCCAGCACGACCACGTAACTGTCTGTCCACACGACGCGAATCGTGACGCTCTGTACCAATAATGGCCAAACCTCCAGCTTTTTTTACGGCTTCCGATAATTTAATGTCCGTACCACGACCAGCCATGTTGGTAGCAATGGTTACCTGACCGGAATTCCCGGCTTCGGCAACAATTTCTGCCTCTTTTTTGTGCTGCTTGGCGTTTAAGACGTTGTGAGGTATTTTTCTAATGCTAAGCATCTTGCCTAACAATTCACTAATCTCTACCGAGGTGGTACCAATCAATACTGGTCGGCCAGCTTCTGATAGTCGGGTGACCTCATCTATAACTGCATTGTATTTTTCACGTTTGGTTTTGTAAACCAAATCCTCTCTGTCGTCTCTGGCAATGGGTCTGTTGGTTGGAATTTCAACCACATCCAATTTGTATATTTCCCAAAACTCACCAGCCTCTGTAACAGCAGTACCTGTCATCCCAGAGAGTTTACGATACATTCTAAAGTAATTTTGAAGCGTAACCGTAGCAAAGGTTTGCGTGGCTGCTTCAATTTTTACATTTTCTTTGGCTTCTATGGCTTGGTGCAATCCATCGCTATAACGACGTCCATCCATGATACGTCCTGTTTGTTCATCAACAATCATGACCTTATTGTCCATAACCACATATTGAATGTCCTTTTCAAATAAGGCATAGGCTTTCAGGAGTTGGTTAAGGGTATGGATACGTTCCGATTTAATCCCAAAATCCCTAAACAATTCTTCCTTGGCTTCAGCTTCGGCTTCTTTGGATAGGTTTTGTGCTTCTATTTTAGCTATTTCGGTTCCAATTTCCGGCATCACAAAAAATTGTGGATCGTCGCTACCGGAAAGATATTCAATCCCTTTATCGGAAAGTTCAATTTGATTGTTTTTTTCTTCAATCACATAATACAACTCGGCATCTACCTTTGGCATCTCCCTGTTGTTGTCGGCCATGTATTGGTTTTCGGTTTTTTGAAGCAATTGCTTGATTCCTTCTTCACTTAAAAACTTAATAAGTGCTTTGTTTTTTGGCATTCCCCTGTACACACGTAACAACTGAAAACCTCCTTCTTTGGTATCGCCTTCAGCGATTAGTTTTTTGGCTTCGGCCAACACACCTGTTAAGTATTTGCGTTGTACCGAAACAATGTCTTCTACTTTTGGTTTTAATGCGTCAAACTCATGGATGTCGCCTTTGGGAACAGGTCCGGAAATAATTAATGGGGTTCTGGCATCATCTACCAATACAGAATCCACCTCATCCACGATGGCAAAATGGTGTGGACGTTGTACCAGGTCGTTTGGCGAGTGGGCCATATTATCACGTAGGTAGTCAAAACCAAATTCGTTGTTAGTTCCGTAGGTAATGTCTGCTAGGTAGGCTTTTTTACGCGCAGCTGAGTTTGGTTGGTGGTAATCAATACAATCCACGGTTAACCCATGGAACTGAAAAATTGGAGCCATCCATGCGCTATCACGTTTCGCCAGGTAATCGTTTACCGTTACCAAGTGTACCCCTTTGCCGGCAAGGGCATTTAAATACATAGGCAAGGTGGCCACTAAGGTTTTACCTTCCCCAGTTTGCATCTCGGCAATTTTACCTTGGTGCATGGCTATACCTCCTATAAGTTGGACATCGTAATGTACCATGTCCCAAGTAATGGGTTTTCCGGCAGCATCCCAGGAATTGGACCAAATGGCCTTCTCGTTATCCAAGCTAACATAATCTTTTTCTCCAGACAGTTCCCTGTCGTAAGTGCTGGCTGTTACCGTAATCTCGGTGTTGTTTACAAAACGCTTGGCTGTTTCTTTAACAACGGCAAAAGCTTCTGGCAAGATCTCGTTCAATACCTCTTCGGTTACCTGATAAATGGTATCTTTAATGCCATCTATTTCTTGATAGATGTCCTCTCTTTTATCAATGTCTTCGGTGGCTTCGGCTTCGGCCATAAGTTTTTCTATGGTCTCGTGGTAAGGTTTCCTGGCTTCAGCAATCTGCTCTTTAAAAGCTGTGGTCTTGGCACGTAACGCGTCGTGGGATAAGCTTTCTAAAGCGGCCTCAAAGGTTTTTATTTTATTTACTAAAGGCATGATGGCCTTGACATCTTGTTTCGACTTGTCGCCGACAAATATTTTTAGTACGGAATCTAAAAGGGTCATTTGTATGTAATTTTTAGTTGTATCAGTTTATGGACCGATAAATATATGTTATGTACTTTTAGAGGTTTTACAACCCTCAAAGGTACGGTTTGTTATTAAGTTTCCCGAAAAATTAAGCACAAAAAAAGTCTCTGAACGAGACTTTTTAATAATTTGTTACTTATTAGTATTCATCCTCATTCCAGAGGTAATCTTCGTCTGTTGGATAATCAGGCCAAATTTCTTGGATTGATTCATATTGGTCTCCCTCGTCTTCAATAGACTGAAGATTTTCAACTACTTCCAATGGTGCTCCTGTTCTAATGGAATAATCAATTAATTCATCTTTAGTTGCAGGCCAAGGCGCATCGCTTAAATATGATGCTAATTCTAATGTCCAATACATTCTTTAATTGTTTTTATTTTTTGCAAAAATAAATTTTTAGTTCATATAAACAAGAAAAAAAGCAATTAATTGCTCATGAAAAAAAAGAACGTGTTTTCTCACTGTTTTTACTGAAAAATAGCCAATGTATTTTCAGGTGTTTACAGTGAAAGAGACGGATTAATACTTTTCGGGAATCCATTTAATTTCGTCTGCTTTTAAATCAGAAGACAACTTTCGTGCCAAGACAAAAAGGAAGTCAGATAGACGGTTTAAATACCTAAGTGTGTTTGGTTCTATGGGTTCCAAATCGTTTAAGGCAGTTGCCAAACGTTCGGCCCTACGGCACACACAGCGTGCTATGTGACAGAATGACACGGTTTGGTGTCCTCCCGGAAGGATAAAGTTGGTCATGGGTGGTAAACTCTCATTCATCTGGTCCATTTCCGTTTCCAGACGCTCTATGTTTGCATCCGATATTTTAGGGATGTTTAAACGTTCCTTACCACTTTTTAATAGGGCTTTATCTGGGTCTGTAGCCAAAATGGCACCAACCGTAAAGAGCCTGTCTTGAATATGCGATAACAAGTCTTTGTAGTGCGCATCCATGTCTTGATCTTTTAACAAGCCTATATGGGCATTCAATTCATCAACGGTACCATAACTTTCTATGCGTATGTGGTGTTTTGGCACCCTGGTGCCACCAAATAAGGCCGTGGTGCCTTTATCTCCTGTTTTTGTGTAAATTTTCATGTGATAAAGTTAAAATGAAAAAGTGAAAAGGCAAAAGGTTATAGGTTAAAAAGTGATAAGGCATAAGGGAAAAAGATATAAGGGAAAAGGCGTAAGAGAAAAGCTTATAGGTTAAGAGTGACGTGTGAAAGGTGAAACGTGATACGTTTTGTACATAAGGGGTAAAACTAAAGGAAAAGGTTCAAACTTGAAATTTAAAAAATATATTTACCTAACACCTAACACCTAACACCTAACACCTAACACCTAACACCTAACACCTAGTGCCTTATAACAAAATCCTCTTTAGCCTGTTCTTTCCTAAAAAACACCAAGCCCCAAAAAAATGTATCGATGGTCACTGTCACCTGAGGGTGTTTTTTAATATGCTCCCAAGCTTCTGTCATGTCTTTGGACCAGTAAATATCATCAAAAATAAACACCGAATCGTTGTGGGCTTTGGGCAGTAGGGTTTTAAAGTATCTTAAAGTGGCTTCCTTGCTGTGGTTGCCATCAAAAAACACCAAATCAAAATGGGTTTGTTTTAAAGCTGTCAACTGGGTGTCAAAATCCCCAACAAGAAGTTTGATGTTTTCAGTGATTTTTAAATAGGTCTTGGCAGTGTCCGATATAGCTTGGCAGCCTTCAATGCTGGTCAGGCTGGCCTTGGGCTGTCCTATATGCAAAGCTTGGGTTGCAATACCTAGGGACGTGCCTAATTCCAAAAGTTGTTCACATTGTAAATACCGCACCAATCTAAAAAGCAATTTGGCTCTTTTAAACGAGGTTCCGGAGTGCTTGGCAATAGAGGAGATAGGTCTTGTAGTATGATTGGATACCTTGGAACCAGCACCTAAATCCGTGATGTTCAAGACCTGCTTGTTGGATAACAATTGATTTCGGTAGGCTTTTAGCTCTTGGTATTCGGGATAGGTTTTACTGTCATAAAAACATTTGGTAACCAGATTGTACACAAAAGGGGAATGGACCCCATGTTGGTTGGTGGACTTTAATAGAAATTTTATGTATTGTTTTTGTTGGTACACGGTTTCTGTTGTCTGTTACCTGCCTGTCGGTAGACAGGTTTGTTATAGATTTTTAGTTATCCCATAATTTTTTAAATTCAACTCACAACTCACAACTCACAACTCACATCTCACAACACCTAACACCTCACAACCGATAACTGACAACCGACAACCCTCACCCCTCCAGTTTCGAACTTAATTCAAACCAGCGTAACTCCTTGGCTTCAATTTCATCCATGATCTCTTGCAGTTTTTGGGATAAGTCCTGTATCTGTTCTGGACTTAGGCTATCGTCATGGAATTTGGCTTCCAAGGCTTTCTTGTCGTACTCCAGCGAGCTTAATTTACTTTCAATATTTTTATATTCTTTTTGCTCGTTGTAAGACAGTTTGTTGTTGCTGTCTTTTTTCCATTCTTTTTTGTCCTTTTTGGTTTCGTTGATGGAAGACTCTTGTGGCAGACTGTCTTCATAGCTTCTAAAATCGCTATAATTCCCTGGAAAATCTTCTATGAGCCCTTCACCTCTAAACACAAATAGATGGTCCACAACCTTATCCATAAAATACCGGTCGTGCGAAACCACTATCAAACAGCCGGGAAAATCCAATAAAAAACTTTCCAAAACATTTAAGGTAACAATATCCAGGTCGTTGGTGGGCTCATCCAGAATTAAAAAGTTGGGGTTTTGAATCAAAACAGTACATAGGTACAAGCGTTTACGTTCTCCGCCACTTAGCTTTTCAACAAAATCATATTGTTTTTTTCTGTCAAATAAAAAGCGTTCCAAGAGTTGTTGCGCACTAATCTGTCTGCCTTTTTTTAAAGGGATGTACTCACCAAACTCCTTAATGACATCAATAACTTTTTGTTCTGGTTTTACATGAATGCCTGCTTGGGTATAATACCCCATCTGTACCGTTTCACCCACTACAATTTTACCCGAATCCGGTGCTTGTGTTTGGGTAATCAGATTTAAAAAAGTCGATTTACCCGTTCCATTTTTCCCTATAATCCCCAAGCGTTCCCCTCGTTGAAAAGTGTAATCAAAGCCATCCAGGATTATTTTGTCTTTGTAAGCTTTGGACACCTTGTGCAGTTCCAAAATCTTACTGCCCAAACGTTCCATGTTCAATTCCAATTGCACCTCATGGTCGTTGCGACGTTGCTGGGCTTTGTGTTTGATGTCGTGAAAATCGTCTATGCGCGATTTGGACTTGGTGGTTCTGGCTTTGGGTTGCTTGCGCATCCATTCCAGTTCTTTTTTAAATAGTTGTTTGGTTTTGCCAAGTTCCACAGCCTCATTTTCTATTCGGGCTTCCCTTTTTTCCAGATAGTAGGAGTAGTTTCCTTTATAAGTAAACAGTTCCCCTTGGTCCAATTCAATAATTTCATTGCACACACGTTCCAGAAAGTACCTGTCGTGCGTCACCATAAACAAGGTCATCTGTTCCTTGGCAAAAAAATCCTCCAGCCACTCAATCATTTCCAGGTCCAGGTGATTGGTAGGCTCATCCAAAATCAACAAATCCGGTTTTTTCAATAGGGCTATGGCCAAAGCCAAACGTTTTTTCTGACCTCCAGAAAGGGTGCTTACTTTTTGGTTTAGGTTTTCCAGTTTTAATTGAAACAGGATTTGCTTGTATTGGGTTTCAAAATCCCAGGCCTGATGACTTTCCATCTGTTCAAAGGCCTTCTGAAATGCTTCGGTGTCCTCAGGATGTTCCAAAGCTTTTTCATAAGCTTTTATCACATCCAAAACTGGGTTTTTGGTGTCAAAAATAGCGGCTTCAACCGTTAAGTTGGGGTTCAAATCCGGGTCCTGCGCCAGAAAGGCGACCTGGATGTCTTTCCTGTAAACAATGCTGCCCGAATCTGGACTGTCTTTTCCAGAGAGCATGTTTAGGATGGATGTTTTTCCAGTCCCATTTTTAGCGACAAAGGCAATTTTTTGGTCTTTGTGGATGCTAAAAGAAAGGTCTTGGAAGAGGGTTAACTCTCCGTAAGATTTCGAAATATGTTCAACGGTTAAGTAGTTCAAAACAGCTATTTTTTGCAAATAAACGTATAAAAACCAAAATTAACCACATTAGTTTTGATATTCCTACTGAAAAGTTATATTTGTGAATAAACTATAAAGTACCTCATGAAGCAGCCCTTCGTTCTTGGATGTATCCTTTTGTGTATGTGTATCATGTCTTGTATTCCAAATAAGGATTTGGTGTATTTGCAACATATGGAACAGGCCACAGATAGCACCCAGGTGATTACTGAAAAACAAAAACCTTATCGAATTCAGATCAACGACATTTTAAACATCCGTGTCAAGGCCTTGGAACAGGACAATGTGCAAATTTTTAACCCGGTTGGCGAAGAAAACCTAAATGCCGATGGCGATGAACGAGCCTATTTTGATGGTTTTACGGTGGATTTACATGGAAACATACGCATCCCGGTTTTGGGGGAAATCAATGTGTTGGGATATACCACAGAAGAAATCGAGCAACTGTTGGAGAAAAAGCTACTGGAAGAGGAGTTTAAGGAAACAGCCAATATTTTTGTATCGGTGAAGCTTACGGGCATTCGCTATACGGTAAATGGGGAAGTGGGAAGCACTGGTACCAAAACCCTGTACCAAGCCAGGGTGAATATATTTGAAGCCTTGGCCAATGCAGGTGATATTCAAATGACGGGCAACCGTAAAGATGTGTTGGTAATTAGGCAATACCCACAAGGACAGCAAATCCATCATGTCAACCTTTTGGATGCCAAGGTCATGCAATCGCCTTATTATTACATCCAGCCCAACGATATCATTTATGTCAAGCCCTTAAAGCAAAAATCCTGGGGTACGGGAACCACTACCATGCAAACCGTTGGCACCATTGTAACAGCCTTGTCTTTAGTAACCACAACCCTATTGTTAATAGATAGAATTTAGGCCATGGCAGAATACGAATATGAAGATATAGACCAAGGAGAGAGTGGAAGTATCAACTTCGATTTTAGGGGGTATTTATTTAAGGTATTAAACCTGTGGAAATTTGTGCTGGCCTGTATTGGGGTAGCCCTAATTATCGCTTATTTTATCAATGTTAGAAAACAAAACGTTTATAAACTGGATTCCTTAATCTCCGTTGAGAACGACCAGAATCCCTTTTTTACGGCCAATACCAGTATTTCCTTCAACTGGGGAGGGGTGTCTGGAAAAATGGGCAAAACCATTACCACCCTTCAAACCCGAACGCACAACGAAAAAGTGGTGGATTCCTTAAAATCCTATATGAATTACTTTGTGGAAGGGAAATACCGTAAGGTGGATGTTTACAAGGATGCCCCTTTTGTTTTTGAATTGGATAAGACCAAGCCACAGGTGTTGGGACATTTTATAGGGGTGCGATTTTTGTCTGGGGACAGCTTTGAAATTTTTACTGAGTTTGAATCCGAAAAAGGGTCTGGACAAATCTATGACACCAAAGCACGTGTTCCTGTTTCCTTGCCTGTAGGACCCTTTAGCAAACAATATCAAATAGGGGAGCTTATCGATCTGCCTTTTTTACATGGGGTGATAAAACCAAGAAATGAACGGACCATTAAATCGGGGCTGGAATTTTTTCTTCAATTCAGTAATTTTGATAATGTGGTCCATGGCTACAAACAAGGCATCGGGGTAAAGCCTTACAGCAATTCTTCAGCCTCTGTTTTGGTACTGTCTTTGGCAGGTACCAACAAAGCCAAAATTGTGGATTATTTAAATACCACGGCAGTTATTTTAAGCGAGTCTGAGCTGGAACGCAAAAACCTTTATGCTACCAATACCATTAAGTTTATTGACAGTAGTTTGGCAGCTGTGAATGCCAATTTAAAAGATTATGGCGAGGAAATGAACACCTTCCGTAAAGAGAATAAGGTGTTTGATGTGTCTATGGAAATGACTGAGATTTCCAACAAATTAAAAGACTTGGAATCCCAAAAGGAAGTTGAAATCACCAAGCTGAATTATTTGGACGCCTTAGAAACCTACCTGCGTACCAAAACCGATTATACACGTATTGCAGCACCCAGTTCGGTTGGGATTGAGGAAGCAAACATCATGAGTTCGGTTTCCAAAATCACGGCTTTGGCCATAGAACGTCAAAGCATGGAGTACTCCATGAGGGAAGATTCTGAAATTTTTAAAGATATAGACCGACGCATCAATGCCGAAAAGAATGTGTTGTTGGAGACCATTGATGCGACCAAGAGCACCATTAAAACCTTAATGAATTCCTTGCAACGTAACATTGCAAACCTGGAAGCCAAATTAAGTGGCTTGCCAGAAGACCAGCAGGAGTTTTTAAAGATCCAACGTAAATTGGATATCAGTCAGGAGGCCTATAATGTGTATATGGACAAACGCAGTGAGGCAGCCATAGTAAAGGCAGCAAACGTATCTGATATCAGTATTATAGATGAAGCCAAAGACATTGGTGGGGGCTTGATAGGCCCCAACAAATCCTTGAATTATATGATGGGGTTGATGCTTGGGTTTTTTATCCCTATGTTTCTCATCTTTGTCATCTTTTTATTGGATCATACCATTCATGGGTCCGATGAGGTAGAACGCTTGTCGAAAATCCCTATTATTGGATTGATTGGAAAATACCGATACCATAACAACTTAGTGGTTTTTGAAAAACCCAAGTCGGCTGTGGCAGAGTCTTTTCGTTCCATCCGTTCCAGTTTGCAGTTCCTTTTAAATAAGGCTCCAAGGGAGGGTGGAAGAACCATCATGATTACCTCTTCGGTATCCGGGGAAGGGAAAACCTTTTGTTCCATCAATGTTGCTACGGTCTATGCCCTAAGTGGTAAGAAAACCATTTTACTGGGACTGGATTTGCGTAAGCCAAAAATATTTGATGATTTTAATTTGAGTAACGATAATGGGATGGTAAACTATTTGATAGGTGAAAAACCTTTTGATGAGGTCAAATACCAAACCCATATAGATAATTTAGACGTGGTCCCTGCAGGGCCTATCCCTCCAAACCCTTCCGAATTGTTGATGAGCCCCAAATTAAAAGAACTGATTGCAACTTTAAGGGAGAACTATGATATCATCATTCTGGACACCCCTCCTTTAGGTTTGGTAACCGATGCCTTGGAATTGGTAAAATATGCCGATACCTCTTTGTTTATGATCCGTTTGGATTATACAAAAAAAGGGATGTTGCAATTGATCAATGCCAAATACCGTGCTGGGGAAATAAAGAACATCCATTTCATTTTGAATTTCTACAAGCACAAAACCAATCATAATTATGGCTATGGCTATGGTTATGGCTATGGTTATGGCTATGGGGTGTATGGCAATGCCTATCACGAATCGGGAGATAAGGGCATCTTTAAGAAGGTGAAGGCCTTTTTAAAGCGGATTTGAGATTATCTGAGACGTGAGGCGTGAGGCGTGAGAGGTGAGAGGTGAGATGTGAGAATTGCAAAGGGATTGTCAGTCTGAGCTGAGCCTGTCCTGAGCATATCGAAGGGTCGAAGACGCTTGTTAAGAAGTAATTTGCTTGCAATTCGATATTTAGATTGCACTTCGACAGGCTCAGTGTGACAAAAAATAGGCTTACTCAGTGTGACAAAAAACAGGTGTGAGAAGTGAGATGTGAGAGGTGAATAGTGAGAAGGGATGTGCATTTATTAATACATTATTTCATTAACACATTAACTCATTAAAAAAAAAAGCTATTAATCAATAATATAAGACTATGAATAACGATAAAATAACCATTGTAGGATTAGGTTATGTAGGCTTGCCTTTAGCCGTGGAATTTGCCAAAAAGTATCCTGTGGTTGGATTCGACATCAATACCAAACGTATTGCCGAACTTCAAGCAGGCAAAGACCGTACTTTGGAAGTGGAGGACAAGCATTTAAAACAGGTATTGCTTTCAGAAAACAAGGGTCAAAACGGACTGTATGTCACCGACCAATTGGAAGCCTTGGCCGATTCCAATGTGTACATCATTACCGTGCCAACGCCTACAGACGACCTAAACAAGCCTATTTTTACGCCGTTGGTAAAAGCCAGTGAAAGCATTGGGAAGGTTTTAAAAAAAGGCGATATCGTTATTTATGAGTCCACGGTTTACCCAGGTGTTACAGAAGACATCTGTGTGCCTATTTTAGAAGCCCAATCTGGTTTGAAGTTCAATACTGATTTTTATGCAGGCTATTCCCCAGAACGTATCAATCCGGGAGATAAAAAACATACGGTGACCAAAATATTGAAGGTAACCTCGGGTTCCACCCCAGAAATAGCCAAGGTGGTGGATGACCTCTATAAATCCATTATCACGGCAGGTACCCATATGGCTCCTTCCATCAAGGTGGCAGAAGCTGCCAAAGTGATAGAAAACTCACAAAGGGATATCAACATAGCCTTTGTAAACGAACTCTCTAAAATCTTCAGGCTTTTGGATATCGATACCAAAGCCGTTTTGGAAGCTGCAGGAACCAAATGGAATTTCATTAATTTTACCCCAGGTCTGGTTGGCGGACATTGTATTGGGGTAGATCCCTATTACCTGGCTCAAAAAGCTATCGAATCGGGCTATAACCCTGAAATCATCTTGGCAGGGCGAAAAATGAATGATAGCATGGGGTCTTATGTCGCTACGGAAACGGTGAAAATGATGATTAAAAAAGGAGCGACCATCAAAGGCGCCAAGGTGCTGGTTTTGGGCATTACCTTTAAAGAAAATTGTCCAGACATACGGAATTCCAGGGTGATTGATATCATTAGGGAATTTGAAAGTTATGACGTGAATGTAGATGTCTTTGATCCTTGGGCTTCTTCCGAGGAAGTTAAGGAAGAATATGGCTTCGATTTGTTGTGCCACAAAAATGACTTAGGTGAGAATTATGATGCAGTGGTCTTGGCAGTGTGCCATAAAGAATTCCTGAAGTTGGATTTGCAAAAGTTAAAATCCCCAATCGGTGTTATTTTCGACGTCAAGTCCTTACTGCCAAAAGAGACTGTTGACGGACGATTGTAGGGACAGGTCGTGTCCTGTCCTTATGGGTGATGATGGTGGTGGTGGACAGGTCGTGTCCTGTCCTTACGGGTGATGCGTTAAACGTGAAGCGTGGCAAATGCAAAGCATTCACAAACATCTATTTATAAAAATAATAGTGTGTGAGTAATCTGTTTCATGGAATGCTAAACTGTTTCATGGAATGCTAAAATAGCCTTGTTATAACAAAGTACTGAAATCACATGAAACCAGGCTTCATCTACATCCTAACAAACAAAAACAACACTACTTTATATATAGGTGTAACCTCAGATATAGTAACAAGAATCAAACAACATAAAGAAAAACAGAACCACAAATCATTTACAGCTAAATACAATTTGGATAAACTGGTATATTTTGAAGCTTTTCAAATGATAGGTGATGCAATTGGAAGAGAAAAACAATTAAAAGCTGGTAATAGAACAAAAAAAGTATCGCTTATTGAACGTATTAATCCAGAATGGCTTGATTTGTATGAGAAGGTAAAGAGGGAGTTTGGATATGAAGAAGAGGAGTGAGGTGTTATAAGCAAATTAATAAGCGTCATTGCGAGCCTTCACCACCAAAGCCGTCATTGCGAGGACGAAGGACGAAGCAATCTTATGGAAGGTTGGAGGATTATGTTAAACTGATGAACACAAATTTTAAAAATAATTATGTGTAAGTATTCTGTTTCATGAAGCACTTTATTAAATGAGTTGTATCCTAAAACAAAAAATGATAGGCTCACACTAGTAGTATGACTAGAAGTGTAGGATGAAATAAGTTACGGATTGCCACGTCACTCCTAAAGTCGTTCCTCGCAATGACACCGTATTTTTGGGGCTCACAAAAAAAGAAGAGTCATGTTCTTGAATTTCAACTAATAAAATGAACTATAAACTATTTTAGTTTTAGTGTTTCAGTAAAACACTTACTTTTAGTTTTTCAACAAACTAAGTATCATGTATCAAAACCCATATCACAATCAAGACATATCAACTCTTAGCTTTTTAGTTACAGGAGGAGCAGGCTTCAACCCATGAAATGATGACAAATTTAGAGTCTCCATATTATTATGTGTATATTTTACTGTCAAAAAAGGATGGTAAAAAATATACTGGTTATACAAAAGATTTGTCATCAAGATTTGAGGCTCATCAAAAAGGAAAAGTGACATCAACAAAGCATAGAAGACCATTTGAATTAATATATTTTGAAGGCTGCATATCTCAAGAGGATGCCTTAAAACGAGAAAAATATTTTAAAACACATTATGGAAAGATGTTTTTAGGAAATCGCCTCAAATCTTATTTCACAGGTCAAGATCAAAATATATTTAATAATGATGGAAAATAAAATTAAAGACTACAAATATTTAGTAACTGGAGGAGCCGGGTTCATTGGAAGCAACCTAGTTGAATACCTCCTAAAACACAAGGCCAAAAAAGTAAGGGTGTTGGACGATTTTTCCAACGGCTATCGAGAAAACCTTACCGAATTCAGGGGCCATCCTGCCTTTGAATTGATGGAAGGAGACATTCGGGATTTGGAAACCTGTAAGCAAGCGATGAAGGGCATGGACTATGTATCGCATCAGGCAGCTTTAGGGTCTGTACCACGTTCCATAAACGATCCGGCAACCACCAATGCGGTTAATATCTCTGGATTTTTAAACATGATGATTGCTTTAAAAGACAGTCCTAGTGTAAAACGAATGGTGTATGCTGCTTCCAGTTCTACTTATGGCGATAGTAAAACCTTGCCCAAAGTAGAGGCGCAGATTGGCAAACCTTTATCGCCATATGCCGTGACCAAATACGTGAACGAACTCTATGCCGATGTGTTTGGTAAAACCTATGGCACAGATGTGGTAGGTTTGCGCTATTTTAATGTGTTTGGCCCCAAGCAGAGTCCCAATGGGGCTTATGCAGCCGTCATTCCTTTATTTATGCAGGCCTTAAAGGATGGTGTGTCGCCAACCATTAATGGGGATGGGGAGCAAACCCGCGACTTTACCTTTGTGGCCAATGCCGTGCAAGCCAACATCAAAGGGTTTTTTGCTTCCAAGGAGGCCTCTAATGAGGTGTTTAATGTGGCTTGTGGTGAGCGGATTTCAGTTAATTATTTGTGGCAGGCCTTAAGCGAGGCAGCAGATTCAAAGCTAAAAGCCATCCACGGTCCGGAACGTCAAGGGGATGTTCGGGATTCTTTGGCTGATATTTCTAAGGCTGAGAAGTTGTTGGGCTACCAACCTGAGTATTCGGTTAGGGAGGGCTTAAAATTGACTTGGGATTATTTTAATAAATAAGCTGTCATTGATAGTCCTTCTCTGAAAGCGTCATTGCGAGCGAAGCGTGGCAAATGCAAAGCATTCACAAACACCTATTTATAAAAATAATAGTGTGTGAGTAATCTGTTTCATGGAGCGCTAAATAAACCAAGTTGTTACTTTATTTCTAAAAACAGTTGGAATATTATTAAAACAGGTGTATTTTAATTAAAGTTTAAATTGAGATATTATCAATTTAATAAACTAGTTATAAAAACAATAACTAAACCAGGGCTCCTCCCTTTAGTTAAAGGGAGGTGGCTAAACCGACGACGGAAGGTTTAGACGGAGGGTTTGTAATTTAAAATTAGATAATTAGTTTAAGCAAACTCCCTGCCCGAATACCAAACAAAATAGGAGGCAGGCGGGCCCTTTCTTTACCTTCGTTGTCACTCCGGTAAATTCATTCCCCTTAATTTTTATTCAAACTCCCCGTCTAGACTGCGTCTGTCTACCCATCTTTAACTAAAGAGGGGAGGTTTGTCGGATTAGCTACGCTGATGCTTACAGATTCTTCGCTACGCTCAGAATGACAGGCTTGCTTTAAAATGACAGTGGGAAGGTATTTGTTCTTTTGTCTTGATACAAAAGAACCCAACCTGCCTGCCGGCAGGCAAGTCTTTCATTTAAAGGGGTATGCACCTTGTTACAAATATTTTGATTAATTTAGGATTAAGCATGTATATATAACAATTAAGATTATGGCACAACTAAAAGCATTTTGGGAGTGGTTTTCAGAATACCAGGAGGCTTATTATCATTTAAGGGGTTTTCCAGAGGATGAGCAAGCCTATTATTTTAACGAGCTAGACAGGCAGTTGAAAGTCTATCACCCGAGCCTTACCTATGTGCTCCATTCCCCAAAAGATAGACTTGAGGCTGAATTGATCTTAACGGCCAATGGCGATCCGGATGGGATGCTACTTGCTACCAATTTACGAAACGTGGCACCTACTGTTCCCAATTGGGTCTTTACGGCCCTTATTCAGCCAAAACTCACTGTTGATGATATCAAGAACAAGGATCTTGAACATTACAAATTCATGGAGTTTGATTTGCACCTGTCTCGGGTGCGGTGGTTACCGGTGGATATGAACAGGGAGACCTATAAGTATGAATTTGTTTTTCATTTTATCGGGTTGCCATACGCTAATCCCGAGATTCCCTATGAAAAGTATATAGATTACCTGTATATTATTTTGGTGGATATGTTTGGGGAGCTTTTTGTGAGTCAGCATATTGAGATGGTGTATTACGATCATTTGTACCCCAATGATATGGACTGGTATTCTTTGCACCAATTGCGAGAGTTCTTGGAGGAAGGGTATTTGGATTGAAGGCTTTAGGCTATATGCTTTATGCTTTAGGCTATATGCTATATGCTATATGTTGTATGCTCAAAACTCCAATCCCCAACCTGCCTGTACCGAAGTAAATCATATAACATCCAACAACTAACAACCCACTACTCAAACCTCAACATTCACAACCGACAACCGACACCAGACAACAGATAACCGACAATCCATAATTCTTAATCCATTATACATAATTCTTAATTCATAATTATTATATTAGCCACAACCAAAAAGAATAACACACATTGAGTAAGATAGATGACGATGCCTGGTTATACACCATTTCTTCCAAACGGAAATTAATAGACTTTAATTTTAAGGAGATTTGGCGCTATCGCGATTTGCTCCTGTTGTTTGTCAAGCGCGATGTGGTAACCGTGTACAAGCAAACCATCCTTGGGCCTTTATGGTATTTGATACAGCCTTTGTTTACGGCCCTGACCTTTACACTTATCTTTAACAAGGTAGCCAATATAGAAACCGGGACCGTACCTCCTTTTTTGTTTAACCTGGCTGGGGTATCCGTATGGAATTATTTCAACACCTGTTTGACCACCACTAGTGATACTTTTAAAACCAATGCCGCTATTTTTGGGAAGGTGTATTTTCCAAGGATCATTGTGCCTTTGTCCATAATCATCTCCAACCTGATGAAGTTTGGCATCCAGTTGCTCATTTTTATTGCGTTTTATATCTATTATTATATAAATGGAGCTGCCATACACGTAGATGGCAGTATGGTGTTTTTTCCGGTACTTGTTTTGCTTATGGGCTTGATAGGTTTGGGTTTGGGCATGATTATTTCCAGTATGGTCACCAAATATCGCGACCTCAAGTTTTTGGTGGGTTTTGGGGTGCAGCTGCTCATGTATGTGTCTGCCGTGATGTATCCGTTGGCTTTGATGCGCGAAAAATTACCTAAAATAGCTTGGTTGGTGGAGTATAACCCCTTGGCCTATATGATTGAAACGGCTAGATTTATGTTGTTAGGTACAGGTACTTTTAGTTGGTTTGGGATATTATATACAGTTGGCGTGACTTTAGTGGTCTTGTTATTGGGGATTGTAATATTCAACAGAACAGAGAAGACGTTTATTGATACCGTTTAGTAGTGGAGTAGGATAATGGGATAATAGGATAATGGTATAATAGGGTAATGGGATATTAGGATAATGGGATAATAGTATAATGGGATAATAGGATAATGGGATAATAGGGTAATGGGATAATAGTATAATGGGATAATGGGATAATGGGATAATGGTAAAATAGTATATTAGGATAATAGTATTTTGTATAATTGTAAAGTAGAAGGATGAATGGGACATAAGGAATTAGATGTTTGGAAAGAATCCATGCTATTGGTAAAAATGATTTATGAGGTTACAGAGCATTTTCCTAAATCAGAGAATTTTGGGTTAACCTCACAAATACGTCGTGCAGCAGTGTCCATACCTTCAAATATTGCAGAAGGATCTGGACGAAACGGTTTTAAGGAACTTTATCAATTTGTTGGTATTGCCATGGGGTCGGCAAGTGAATTGGAAACACAATTGCTTATAGCCCAAGATTTAAATTATATGACATCAGATTTTAAACCAATAGAAGAACAACTTTTAAAAGTTAGAAAACTATTAACAGGATATAAAAACTATATAAAAACAAAACGATAAATCTTTAGATGTGTATTCGTGTAGTAGAGGAGTTATGTAGTAGAGGAGTCGTGTAGTAGAGGAGTCGTGTAGTAGAGGAGTCGTGTAGTAGAGTAGTCGTGTAGTAGAGGAGTCGCGTAGTAAAGGAGTTGTGTAGTAGAATTTTAAGTAGCTTATAAAAACCAAATTTTGAAAGAAAAAACACATACCATTACACCATTACACCACTACACCATTAAACCATTAAACCATTACACCATTACACCATTACACCATTACACCACTACACCATTACACCATTACACCACTACACCATTACACCATTAAACCATTAAACCATTAAACCAATGACTATCCTAAAAGCCGAAAACATTAGCAAACAATACCGACTGGGCTTGGTAGGGACCGGGACGCTTAGTCACGATTTGAATAGATGGTGGGCTGGCATTCGAGGGAAAGAGGATCCGTATTTAAAAGTGGGTTCTGTAAACGACCGAAGCACCAAAGCCGATAGCGACTATGTTTGGGCCTTAAAAGACATCAATTTTGAGGTGCAGCAAGGCGAGGTCTTGGGCATCATCGGTAAAAACGGCGCTGGCAAGAGTACCTTGTTAAAAATCCTGTCCCGTGTGACCATTCCCACTACGGGCGAGATAAAAACCAAAGGGCGTATTGCCTCTTTGTTGGAAGTGGGCACGGGGTTTCATCCCGAGTTGACCGGCCGTGAGAATATTTATTTGAATGGGGCCATTTTAGGCATGAGCAAAGCCGAAATTAAAAGCAAGGAAGCCGAGATTATCGACTTTTCGGGCTGCGAACGCTATGTGGATACCCCTGTAAAACGTTACAGTTCCGGGATGCGTGTGCGTTTGGCCTTTGCTGTGGCCGCTTTTTTGGAGCCGGATATTTTGGTGATAGATGAGGTGCTGGCGGTAGGCGATGCCGAGTTCCAGAAAAAAGCCATAGGCAAGATGCAGGATATTTCTAAGGGAGAAGGGAGAACCGTCTTGTTTGTGAGTCATAATATGGCGGCAGTTGAAAACTTATGTACGAGGCTAATTGTGCTTGAAAATGGATATGTAAGCTACATGGGAGAAGTAGATGAAGGGGTAAATGTTTATTTAAATCAAAGTAAGTCTATTAATAATGACTTAACTATTAAGAATTCAAATTTAATAATAAATGAATTTTACTTGACTGATAAATATGGAAATAAACTTCATGCTTTATCATTAGGGAAAAGCTCGAGTTTAAATTTTGAGTTTAAATTTTTAACTGAAGTTAAAAGTGTTGTTGTTAAAATAGAAGTAAAGGATGTTCGGGATAATGTAGTATTGATTTTGAATAATTTTCATACGAATCAAGTGTTCGATATAAAGAAACCAATAGTTAAATTAGTATGTGAGATTGATAGAGTTCAGCTTTTTCCTGGTATTTATAAACTTAATTTAGAAGTTTTAGATTTCAATAAAAGATTGAATATTTTAAAAGAGGAAAATTTTTATGAATTACATGTTGATAGTGGTGACTTTTATGGATCAGGTATTATACCAAGAGCAAAGCATAATGGTGTGTTTTTAACTAATCACAGCTGGCAAATCTCAAATGATTTTTAATGAGTGTCAACATTGTAATTACATTGATTTATTATATAAATAAATTATTCATTTTAACTTTGATTGCTTATGCAGTTGTATTTAACTATTAATAATATTCAAAATGAAGTTTACATTTAAAAAAGAATATAAAAAATCTAATTACCAAGAGCTAGATAAAGAGTATTTAAAATTTGATAAAAATAAAATTGTAAGAACTAATAATATTAATGATATACCTAACTTATCAGATAGAAGAGGTGGTAAAATCTCATATTCTGAATGGGCTCATGTAATAGGTTTATTTCAATCTTTATTTTATTTTCAGCTTAATAAGCATATCAATAATAGGATATTAGATATAGGAAGTGGAGCAGGTTTACTTTCTATGTCTAGCAGACCTTTTATAAAACCTAATGGGCAATATTTAGGTTTAGATGTAATGAAAAAGGACATAGAGTTCTGTGAAAAACATTATTTTGACCTGAACACTAAATTTAAACATTTTGATATTAATAATCCTAAATATGCTAAAGAACAAAATGAAAACTTAATTCCTTGGGGAGTTGCTGATAGTGATTTTGATTTGGTGACAGCGCTTTCTGTTTGGACTCATTTGAATGAAGAACATGCTGTTTTTTACTTCAAGGAGATTAATCGTGTTCTTAAAAAAGGAGGAAAGGCAATAATTACTTTTTTTTATTTGGATGAAGGTTATAGGAAAACCTTGAATATTAGAGAAAATAAAAAAGGCAGGTTTCATGGAACAAATCAGTTAAGATGGATATTTAGTGAATTTGTGTATGATTCCAAGCATTGGTTTTGTCCCAATTGGGTAGAAGTACCCGAAGATGCAATTGGAATTGATGAATCCGCGTTACAATTATTGCTAAAAGATACCGCTTTAGAGTTAGTTGATTATTATCCTGGTAATTGGAAAGAAGAAGTAGGTTTTTACTTTCAAGACGTTTTAGTATTCCAAAAAAAATAAAAAAATATGTTTCAAAAGAAAGTTTATATTGATTTTAGCTGATTATTTTTTTTCTATTAATTAAATGATTTATGATATCCCATAAGCATAAATGTATTTTTATTCATATTCCTAAATGTGCAGGTTCTTCTATTGAAACAGCATTTGGTATAGATGTAAATAATAATGAAAGAGATGAAGAAAACCTTTTTGGTTGGGATGATACTAACAAACTTTATTTACAACATGCAACGCCTCAAGAGCTAATAGATTTTAAACTTATAACGAAAGAAAAATGGGCTGAATATTATAAGTTTATTGTAGTTAGGAATACATGGGATAAAGTGATGTCTGATTATTTTTGGTTTAAAGAAACGAAAAGTTTTGTTGGGTCTTTTGATGACTATATTAATGCTGAAAATGATTTCATGAAATTTATGAATAAAGGGGAGGAAACATATAGAGGAGACCATTTAACTCCTCAAATTGATTATATGTTTTTAGATGGTAAACCTATACTTTATAATAAGATAATTTATTTTGATAAAAGTAATCTTGATGACAAATTAGAAGAATTAACTAAGGACATGGATCTGCCAAGAAATTTTTTTAAAATAAAGGTACAAGTGGGTAAAAAGTTTAAGAATCATTATTCAAAATTTTATACTAATAAAAACAAGGAGTTGGTTTACATGAATTTTCAAGATGATATAGAATTTTTTAATTTTAAATTTGATGATAAAAGAAGTCAACTAGATCATCTAAAATTACTATTCGGAAAAATTTTATGAGACACAAAAGAGTTTTTTGGATCTTGATAGGGGATAAAAATACCGGTAGTTCAAGAATACATGGTTATAATGTGCATGAAGCCCTGATAAAGAAAGGTATACAATCCAAAATACAATATAATAGTACCAGAGCTCTTACAAGAAAAGAAAAATTAAAATTGCTTTTGTTTTTAAGGAAAGGAGATTTATTGATTCTTCAGAAACGTAAAGAGCTTTCATTAAAAAAATTATTGCGTTATTTAAAATTAAAAGGAGTTAAGATTGCTTTTATAGATTGTGATTTGCCTGTCTGTGATATTACTCTTGTACAATATTTTGACTATATTATATGCCCGTCAAGTAATTTATCAGAATTATATAAAAATAAACACCCAAACAAGCTAGTGACTTATATACCCGATGCTGTTGAGCATTTTTCAAATAAAATACCAAGCAATAATAATAAAGCAATATATTTTGGATGGTTGACTGATAATAGGATGGAACAAGTTAAATCATTAAAAAAACTCTTTAAATCTGTTGATTGGGATCTTGTTATTATGTCTAACAGGCGAGAAGCAGACATCCCATGGTTTAACTGGGAAGATGAGGAACGGTTTCATATTATTGGTCAACATAATGTTAGTTTAATACCAGTTGTAGGTGATGAGGCTTCAAAATATAAATCTGCAAATAGGGTCTTGCAATCTCTTGCTTTAGGAAATATAGTTTTATGTGGTGATATAGAAGCTTATAGGGAAGTTATTGTAAATGGGAAAAATGGTTTTATTTGTTCTACTCCTGATCAATGGTTAAATGCCCTAAAGGAACTATCGAATGAGAATAAAAGGAGCGAAATTATTAAAAAAGGGTTTGAAACTGCTGAAAATTATTCAATGGATAAAATAATTTTAAAGTGGATATCTTTTTTGCAACTTTAGAAATATGTTTAGAAAACATAAAATAAGGGTGCTTTTTGCCATTAGTAATCTAACTTATGGAGGGATTCAGACCCAAGCAATAACTTTAGCTAAGGGCTTACAAAACAAAGGCGCTAAAGTTTATTTTATTTGGGCCACAAAAGCTGAAAAGGAATTTATTGATAAAGAATTATTAGAGAATGATTTTCAAATAATTGATGGTAGATTCATAGAGGATAAATCCTTACAAAAGTACTCGTGGCGATTACACCGTTATTTGCCTTTAATTAGAGCTGTATTATTACTGCGTTTTTATAGAATTAATTATGTACTTCCTTACCAAAATGACCTGTCTTATTTTTTTGGTTCAATACATAAGTATTCTGGTGCTAAAAAAACAATATTTCATATAAGAAATACCGTTATAGAGACTAAGCCTAAACAGAAATGGCAATTAAAACAGGCATTATTAAACAAGCCAGTGATTATTGCGAATTCTAACCATGCAAGGTTGAAGTTTAAACAGATTTATGGTGAATTTTATGATTTAGATATACATACTATACATAACGGTATAGAGGTTAGATCAATTGATGAGAATATTAATTGGAAAGAATATTTTGGTGTTGGGTCAGTTGAATTTGTAGTTTCAGTAATTGCAAACTTTTTTAAAGAAAAAGATTTTATTACTGTTTTTAAAGCCTGGAAAAGCTTTATTGATAAAACAAATTCGAACGCAATGTTGTTAATTGCCGGAGATGAAGGTATTAAGGGGATGAGTAGCTATTACTTAAATCAAGTTGAAGAGTTGGGGTTAAAGGATTCCGTTAGGTTTTTAGGGAGGACACCTTATAACATAGAACTATTAAGTATAACAAGTTGTAATATATTAAGTACTCATAATGAAGGTTTACCCAACAGTGTTATTGAAACCTTGGCTATAGGCGTACCCTTTCTTGGAACCGATGTTGCTGGTATTAAAGAGGTGGTAGGAGATGCCTATCCCATACCGCTTTTTCAAATAGGTGATTACAAGGGGTTGGCAGAAAATTTAATAAAGATTTTTAATAAAGAATATAATTTACAACAGATACGTGATTATTCATTAAAAAGATATGAGCATTTTAAAGTAGAGAAATTAATTGATAATTATTGTAGGATATTAGAAATTTAATTTTTTATATTGTTTAATGTTCATTTTTACTATAACTCAGTATTTTAGTAAGGTAAACTCTTTTTATGCAAAAGCAACCCTTAGTTTCCATCATTATTCCTACTTACAATCGGGCGCACTTAATTGGCGAAACCTTAGACAGCGTGTTGGCACAAACCTACCAAAACTGGGAGTGTCTAGTGGTGGATGATGGGAGCACCGATGGAACCGAGGCTATAGTGCAACCCTATGTAAAAAAGGATGTGCGCTTTCACTACCATAAACGACCGGATACGCATTTGTCAGGAGGTAATGGGGCTAGGAATTACGGGTTTGCGTTGAGCAAGGGAGACTATATACAATGGTTTGATGATGATGATGTTATGTTGCCGGGGTTTCTAAAGTCAAAGTTATCTGTTTTTAGTGAAAACATAGATATCGTTATATGCATAGGTTCAAAGGTGGATAAGAATTTAAATAGTCAGGGTGTTTTGAGTGTGGATGATGCCATGTCACTATATAAAGGGTTTGTACTTTGGCGAAACCAGATAATAACCAATTGCGTTATGTTTAAACGGCAGTTTTTAATTGACAAAACTCTTTTTAATCCACAAATATTGAGAGGTCAAGAGAGTGAGTTTTTTTCCAGATTATTTTTTGAATTACCAACAGAGCGTTTTATAATATTACATGAACCTTTATTTTTATACAGGCAGCATGAAACCACAAAGTCAGTCAAAAATGAGGTTTACGTGGCTGATTTAAAAAAGTCTGAGATATATATTGCTATAGAAAACTTAAAACGAAGTCTTATACTTAAAGACAATGACCTCATACAATATTTTTATAGATTGTTAATTCATTTTTTGTTTAGAGCAATAGAGCATAAAGACATTGCAAACGCAAAATATGCCTTAAACTCGTTGGTTAAAATTTTTAAGCCATATAATCTGTGGTTGGTTATGCAACTGCAGTTACTAGGAAACTTTTTTTTGACACAGAAACGTGGTTATTATAAAATAGAGAGGTACTTTAAAGCTTATAAATTATAGAATGTCTAATTTTCCTGTTGTTTCCATAATTATCCCCACCTTTAATAGGTGTAAGTACCTAGGAGTGGCCTTAGATAGTATTCTGGCCCAGACCTTTACGGAATGGGAGTGCCTGGTTGTGGACGACGGTAGTACGGATGCCACTGCTAATGTTATGAAAGACTATTGCTCTAAGGATGACCGAATAAAGTATTATAAAAGAGCTGATACCCACTTAAAAGGTCCCAATGGGTGCAGGAATTATGGGCTCTTGAAAAGTAAAGGTTCCTATGTGGGTTTTTGTGATGACGATGATTTTTGGTTGGATGACAAATTAGAAAAGCAGTTAGCCATATTTAAAGAACACCCAGATGTTGGACTTGTAACAGGCAATATAGAGTATGTAAATAGTGATGGTAAACGTACGGGGCGCGTTATAAAACAAACGGGTAACCATGGGGATGCCTTTGAGAGTTTGTTGTTTAAAAATGGGTTATCTATGATAACTCCTGTATTAAAGCGGGAGGTGTTCGATAAGGTTGGGTTGTTTAATACGGATTTTGTTATTTTTGAAGATTGGGAGTATTGGCGTCGGGTAGCTTATTATTACCCGTTTTATGCCTTGCCAGATGTTTTGGCCTGTGTACGAAAACACGATAGTAATACATCTTTAATTGTAACAGAAGCACCTTTTGAACAGTATGCGAGATATCGTGCCCTTACCAGAGCGCTTTTGAAGTGGGGCAAGCACCGGTTTACCAAAGCCGATAGGATACTTATAAATAAAGTTGAAGCTAAACGGTATGTGCAGTTAATGCATAATCATTGTCCTGGGTTTCGTAGAAAAATAAAGTTGTTTCTTACTATACTAAAGTTTGATTTGATAGAAGGTTTAAGGTTTGGGTATTTATATTTAAAAGGTATTTTATAGGTTTGGTTGGATTGTCATCAAGAAAGGGATATAGATTGCGGGAACTTGATTTTTTGAGAGGCATAGCTATACTATTGGTTTTATGTAGGCACTCAAATATTCATGAATTTATAGTTAATATGGGATGGATTGGTGTTGATTTATTTTTTGTGTTGAGTGGGTTTTTAGTTTCTAGTTTGTTGTTTAAAGAATACATATTAACAGGTTCTTTAGATGCGAAGCGCTTTCTTATAAGGCGCGGGTTTAAAATTTATCCGCTTTATTATCTAACTTTAGTTTTGTATTTGCTTTTTTTAAGAAACCAAGCTTTTGTTCCCTTGTTAGGAGACTTTTTCTTTTTTCAAAATTATATGTCAGGTTGGGGTTATTTGTATTCTGCTAGTTGGTCATTGGCTGTTGAGGAGCATTTTTATTTTGGTTTGGTATGTATGCTTCTTTTTATAGGTTATAAAACATCATGGTTGAAATTAGAATTGAATAGTAAAAAAAGCGTTGATAGTTTCGTGATTTTAATCATTGCTTTTTTAATTGGTAGTTTGGTTTTAAGGTTTACCAGTAATTTTTATTTTTTTTTTCTTCGCAAACCGCCCGAAACTTTACTATGACACATTTGAGGATAGACTCGCTAATGGCGGGGGTTTTAATTGCTTATTTATATATTTATAAGAAGAAGCGTTTAGTTACTTTTTTTGATAAAAACGACACTAAACTATTACTATTTTCTGTGTTGTGTATAGCTTGGGCTCCTTTTATAGATCCATTGCCATCCTTTTTTGTTAAAACAGTTGACTTTAGTTTAGTGTATTTTGTTTTTTCTATTGTTTTATTATTTTTTTTGTTAAACAAATCAGTAAATAATAAGCTGAACTATATGTTTAGTAAAAGAGTGGCAAATTTGATTAGTAAGATAGGTTTTTGTTCTTATTCGATTTATATTACACACACACTGATAATAAAGGGGATTCAATATCTTTCTAAAAAGACGGATTATAGTTTTCAGCCCTATTTGAGTTTTATTTTAGTGTTGATAATTAGTGTCCTGGTAGACTTTTTTATGACTTATAAAATAGAAGGTTGGTTTTTGACGATAAGAGATAAGTATTATCCAAGTAAATCAATAAAAACCAATTTAAAAGTAATTAACTCGTTTTCATTTTAATATATTTGAAACTACAAGAGAAACAATTTTACACAGTTTTCAGATTTTTTTTTTGACAGGCATTTAAATATGATGAATTTATTGACCGTAGTTAGTACATATAGGGTTGAAGGGGTTAAAGCCTTTATAAAATTGAAATTGGGACGGATTCCCTACATGAAGTTTAAGGATGAGAACAGCATCATTATATATATGCCAAAGTATAAACAACCCATATACTTAAGGCGGGATACTTCAGATCATTCAACCTTTAGACAAATATTTGATGCTAAAGAATATGCAATTGACTATCCGTTTTTACCAAAAGTCATTATAGATGCAGGAGCTAATGTAGGCTTGGCTGCTGTATATTTTTCACAGCGATATCCACAGGCTAAAGTTTATTCGATAGAGCCTGAGGCTTCAAACATTGAAATTTTAAAAAAAAATATAAAAGCTTATAAGCATGTTGAATGTTTGCCAATGGCAATACATCATACTTCAGATGAAACATTGGAGATTATTGATGAAGGTATTGGAAAATGGGGGTTTGTTACAAAATTGGCTACAGAAACAACTAATAGGGAAAAAGTAGTTTCTACAGTAAAAACAATTGCTTTACAGACTCTTATGGGGACCTGTGATATAGCTGTTATTGATATTTTAAAAGTAGATATTGAAGGAGCGGAAATGGCACTTTTTGAAAAAAACTATGAGTGCTGGCTACCTAAAACACGTTGTTTGATTATTGAATTGCACGATAGGTTTTATCCTGGTTGTGAAGAGCGTGTTTTTAATGTGATGCATAACTATAATTTCTCATTTTATAAAAAAGGAGAAAATTGGGTATTTTTTAATATAGATTTAAATTCTTAAAATGATTGAAGTCCACCCTAAGGTTACCGTGTTAATGCCTGTTTATAATTGCTCTCAATATGTTGGAGATACTATAACGAGTATTTTGGGTCAGACCTTTGCAGATTTTGAGTTTTTAATAATAGATGATGCATCTACAGATGATACCGTAGCAGTTATAAAATCTTTTAAAGATGAAAGAATATGTTTGATAGAAAAACCCAAAAACACAGGTTATACTAATAGTTTGAATTATGGTTTAACCATTGCTAAAGGGGTTTATATAGCAAGGATGGATGGTGATGATATTAGTTTGCCTGAACGGTTTGCAAAACAAGTATCGTATATGGACGCTCATCTTGAAGTTGTTGCATGCGGAACAACATATAGCATTATGGGCAGTGGGCAGATTAAAAAAGTTCCTATTCACCATGGTGATATTAAAGTTCAATTATTGAAAAAAACATGTTTTGGACATCCTACCGTGATGATGCGTAAAGCTATATTTGATAGGTTTGAAATTAGATATAACCCAAGTACAGAACCGGCAGAGGATTATGATTTATGGGTGCGTTTATTGGCTTATGGAGAGTTTTATAATTTACCCGAAGTACTGTTGCTATACAGGGTTCACGATTCTCAAGTATCTGTAAAAAAAGCAAAACAAAAGTTTGAAAATTATTACAAAATAAAAAGAAGTATTTTAAATTATTTAGATGTTTCGTTAACAAATGAAGAAGAAACTACGCTTGATCGAATTATATTCAGACAAGTGATTGCATATAATGAGTTCGAAGTTTTTAAATCCATTAAAGAAAAACTGCTTTTTGCAAACCAAAAAGGGGTTTTTAAGGCTTCTGGATTTTATAATTACATTAATGAGATGACGCATTTATTGTGTAAAGATTATTTTTTGCATAGAAAGGCTTATTTCCCTAAACTGATACCCCATTATGTAGCTATTAATCGTTCTTTTGGTTTTAGGCTTTCTCCTTTAGATACCATAAAATTAATTGTAAAGTCACTTATTTCTTATTCAAAATAATTACATATAATGAGGAAGCTAATAAAACGTTTTGTTCCAGATCTTTTAGTAGATTTTGTAAACGCCAAGAGAAGAGCTAAATTATTTAAGAACCAGCCAATAAAGGAGGTTTTTACAAGTTATAAAGAAACCAGATTTTGGAACAGTTCAGAAAGTTTGTCAGGGGATGGGTCTGAACTGTCTGTTACTATTGCATTAAGAAAGGAATTGGAGCAAGTATTGGAACAGTTTAAAGTTAAAACTATGCTAGATATTCCTTGTGGGGATTTTAATTGGATGCAAGCAGTTGATTTAAACAATGTTCAATATATAGGGGCTGATATTGTAGCTTCATTGATTTTAGATAATTCAAAGAAATATGCTACTGAACGAGTTTCATTTGTAGAGTTAGATTTGACATCAAGTAGTATACCTAAGGTAGATTTAATATTCTGTCGTGATTGTTTGGTTCATTTATCTTATAAAGATATATATCGAGCCCTTCGTAATATTAAGTGTAGTGGTAGTTCGTATTTATTGTCAACTTCTTTTATAGAGACTTCCAGAAATAAAGACATTGTAACAGGGGAATGGCGCAAACTGAATTTAGAAAGCTCTCCTTTTAATTTAGGCACTCCACTTGAAGTAATTGATGAGAAATATACGCTAAAAGGAGAAAGATATACTGATAAGTCTATGTGTCTTTGGCGCATTGAAGATATTAAATTACCTTTAAAACTTAAGGTTTATTCATGGTTTATATAATTTTATTTATTTGAAAAAAATCAAGACCATACAGCTTTTTGAAAACTATAACGAATCGTATCAGCCTTATATCCCTCCTGTGCTTGATGCATTAAAAGCATCATTAATGGAAGTCTTAATTTATGCTTTTAAAGGAGGAGCCAGTACAGGGATTACTATTTTACCAAGTTATACTAAACGTAGAATATTACAATGGCTTTATAACATCAGGTATTCCAATCAATCTCGTTTGGATTATGTTTCGATTATGGCCATGCGTAAACAAGTAGATATTTTGCATTTACAACAATCTTATTTGTTTCCGAAAATTATAAGCCTTTTGTCACTGCCATCGAAAAAGCGCCCTAAGGTTATTATTACGCTACGTGGTGGCGATACCTATGTTAAGCCCTGGTATTCTGAGAAATGGTTTGATTTTTATACTCAATACGGAAATATGGTAGATGCTTTTATTGTTATGAGTGAACATCAAAAAGAATATTTAAACAGAAAATGGCAAATTGATAAACAACGGATCCATGTAATTCCTATTTCTTTTGGACATGCATTCGATGCTTCAGTAAAACAAGTGGATACAAAGGTTATGCGTATTGTTTCTGCTTTTAGAATGTGTTGGGAAAAAAACATAGCTGGTAACTTGTTAGCTGTTAAAATTTTAAAAGATCGCGGCATTCATGTTCAGTATCATTTGTATGGCGATGGTGCTGATTCCGGACAGGCTTATTACCTCATAGATAAGTATAATTTACAGGATTGTGTTGCCTACCATGGCAGGTTAGACAACAGCGAATTAAAAGCACAGTTAAAACGATATGATTTCTATTTACAGTTGAGTTATTCAGAATCTTTAGGCATGTCAGTTATAGAGGCTCAATCCCAAGGAATACCAGCTATTGTTTCCAATAGTGATGGCTTGCCTGAAGTGGTTGTGCATAACCAAACTGGATTTTGTGTAGCGCCGCATGACTCTGAAGCCGCGGCTACTCATCTTTTGCAGTTATGGCAGAATCCTGATTTATATAAGCAATTTAGTCAAGAAGCCATTGCATTTAGTCACCAACATTTTTCTGTGGAAACCGAAGTAGAAGCCTTGCGAAGACTTTACAAATCCTTAATACCTTAAATTGCTATGTGCGGATTTCTAGGCGAATTTACCTTTCAACATAACTCCTTAACGGAGTCGGCATCTTTTGAAGCGCTTTTAGACTTGTCCCAACATCGTGGGCCTGATGCTTCCTGTACCACACGAGGTTCTGGTTTCCAGTTGGGATTTAATCGGTTGGCTATTTTAGATGTTTCGGCACAGGGGAATCAGCCGAAGGAAAGTCCGAGTGGGCGTTATCAGGTGGTGTTTAATGGTGAGCTTTATAACTATCAAGATCTTGCTGAAACCTATGCACTAACTGATTTACATTCTACTTCGGACACAGAGGTCCTGATTCATTTATTAGATGTATTAGGCGTAGCAGCTACTATATCGTTACTGAATGGGATGTTTGCCATTGTCATTATTGATACGGAAATAGACTGTTTGTATCTGACCCGTGATTTTGCAGGTATTAAGCCTTTGTTTTATGGGGTGGCAAATGAAGGTGTTGTTATGGCATCGCAATTTGATCAAATTTACAAGCATGATTGGTTTTGTAAAAGCTTGGATTTGAGACCAGAGATTGTAAAAGAGTATTTTGGTTTTGGGTATATGCAGGCTCCAAATACCATTTACAAAAGAATTTTTCAGGTTAATCCGGGTGAGTTGCTACAGATTGACAGGAAGGGAGATACCACTAAGAAAGCTCTAGTTACATTTACAAAAACACAAGAACTAGAGCTAATAGAAACGGAACTATCAAGCCTTTTGCAAACCACAGTTTCTAAACAATTAGTGAGCGATGTACCCATTGCCACATTTTTAAGTGGTGGGATTGATAGCCCATTAATTAGTGCTTATGCCAAAAAAAACATTTCTGAGATAGAGGCTTTTACATTAGAGGTTGCTAATCCTCAATTAAATGAAAGTGCCATGGCAAAAGCCTATGCAGATTATTTGGAGATTAAACAACATATTGTATCAGTTAAAGAATCTGATTTATTATTAGAAATAGATAGTCATTTTAAAGCTTTTTCAGAGCCTTTTGGGGATTATTCTAGTATTCCTACCTATGTGATTTCAAAAGAAGCCAAACAGAAACACACCGTGATGTTATCTGGTGATGGTGGTGACGAGCTGTTTTTTGGTTATCCTAGGATGTTGGATGTGTTGCAAAAACGTTGGTGGTTTAAATTACCTTTTTACTTACGAAAGCCGTTGGCACAGCTAACCAATAAAATAGGATTGACAAAAACCTGGGCTCCTTATTTTAAAAGTTTGGATGCTTTTATTGAAAACAAGCATTTGCATTTGCCGCCTGTTGTTTTGGATAAAGTCTTTCCAAACACGTCGTTTTCCAGTGCTATGAAAAACCTATACACATTTTCAAGTTTGAACAAAGACGTGTTGTTGCATCAGCTACGATGGAATGAATTTTATGCCCACCTGCAACGAGTGCTAATAAAAGTAGATCGGACCAGTATGGCCCATAGTTTGGAAGTTCGTGTACCTTTTTTGGATAAAGAAAATATTGGTTGGGCGTGGTCACAAAAAGGAAGGCTTAACTCCAAACAGGAGTTGAAAAAAGAGTTGAAAGACTTATTGGCCAAAGAAGTACCAGAAACCATCATAAACCAAAAGAAAATGGGGTTTACCGTTCCCTTAAAGACGTGGTTACACACCGAGTTGCAATCAGATGTGAGGCATGTGGTTTTTGAGCGCCCATTTTACGGTGAAGCGGTTATGGATGTGTCTGTTTTGCAGGCTTATGTTCAGGATTTTTATGATAATAAACATGATAATGCTTGGGGCGTCTGGCATATTTATGCTTGGCAAAAATGGTGGTTGGAGCATGGGGTGACAGGTGAAAAGTTAAAAGTGAATCGTGAACAGTGAAAAATTTAAAATTAGTCAAAATCCATAATTCATGAAGTTAATTTGGTTGTTATTACAAAAAAAATCCCCACTGATACTACTAGTTGCCACCGTCTTTTTGTTATATTAGCTTGCTATGACTATAACGACCATAAACACCCCCATATTACCAACCAAGCAGGTCTTTGCAAAAAAGCCAAATACCCTACATGAGCTAGATTTTGAAGCTATTTGTGTATTTGTGGCTACAGGTTTTTTTATGGGTGCCGATACCTTTTGGAAAGATACCCTATGCCTGCTGCCAGGACATGACCATGAACTGGATGCAGCCGGTTACTTAATACAAAGTACCCCCAATTTTACCTGGCACCATACACCTCAAGAGCTATCGTTTGAACAGAGTTTGGAAGCGTATATAGACTTATTGACCACCATCACTAAGGAACAGGTAGGGGATGAACCAGTTATTTTACCTTTGTCTGGGGGTTTGGACAGTAGAAGTCAGGCCCTGGTTTTAAAGGATTTGCCCAACCAGGTTCATGCCTTTAGTTATTCGTTTGAAGGGGGGTATCCTGAGCATCTCATCAGTACACAGATAGCTAAGGTCTGTGGTTTTGCTTTTGATGGTTTTCACATCCCAAAAGGGTATTTATGGGATAGAATAGAGGAGCTAGCAGCAATAAATGGTTGTTATTCGGAGTTTACACATCCTAGACAAATGGCTGTTTTACCCCAGTTAAAAAAGATGAAAGGGGTTTTCTCTTTAGGGCATTGGGGCGATGTTTTTTTTGACAGGGGGGCACCGGAAGGCAGCACCGAAGCAGATATGGTTCCCTTGCTTTTTAAAAAGATGGTAAAGCCTAAAGGTCTAGAGCTTGCCGAAAAATTATGGCAGCACTGGAGTTTAGAAGGCGACTTTAAAAGCTATTTGATATCCCGGATTGAAAGGGATTTGGCTGATATTAAAATTGATAATGTAAGTGCCAAAGTACGCGCTTATAAAACCAGCCAGTGGGCGCACCGGTGGACGACAACCAACTTAAGTGTGTTTGAAGCCGAGCATCCTATAACACTACCGTATTAC